>NZ_VBVZ01000959.1 GCF_005863185.1 Pseudomonas edaphica | reverse complement strand
CCTGCAACAACTGTATCGTGTAGAACGCTCGACCTCGGCCTGTAACGACCCGGACTTCAAACGCATGATTCTGCGGGCCGAAATTGACCAGCGAATTGAGGCGTTTGAGGAGGGTTCGGACGGATCTGGTTCCGACAGTGATGACGATACAGGGGCGGACGAACCCCTGGAAGATATTCTTGACCCAGAGCGTGACACCTCAGAAGCGGTGCTGACGTCTTGGCTGAAACATTCATCTCAAACCTTGGCCGTAGCCCGGCGGCAGTTGTGGCAGCAACTGGCCCGGGAACCGTTGCATGAGCGGTTCTTCCATTTGCTCGAACGACTACGCGATACCGATGAGTACCGCATCAGCCCAACTGATCTTACCCGGCGGGTATGGGGGGTGGTCGAAAGCGCCGCCGGCAATGCGCAGATGCGCGAGTCGTTGTTCGCCGCCTCGGCAACCCATGGCACCTGTATTGACGGGCGCATCCTCACGTTCAGCTCAATGGAAGTGATGGTGCTCGTAGAGCAGGTGCTGCGTGAAGTGCCGGCCAGCACCCTGAGGCTCAGGGGGCAGCGTTTACTGCAGCTGTCTCGGCAGTTATTCCGGTTGGAGCAGATCGATACGCTTGCCATACGTGAGACCAGAGGACGAGACGAGGCCGAGGTGCGCCTGGAGTATCGGATCGGCATGACCCGCGGCTGGCCTGACGGGTTGGAGTTACCGGGGCAACCCACGCACATGGCATTTGGTCACCCGATCAGCGGGCAAGTATTAACCAGCGCGCGTAGCCAAGTGCTAACGGCGGAGGCGTCCAATGCGTTTTATGAGCGCCTGATTAGCCATGACTACTGGGTCAGTTACCTGCAAGATCGATATCCCGAAGAGTTCGAGACGCTTAAAAGCGACGCTGACGCACGCCATGAGGCACTTGAGGATGAGTATGAGCTTGGCGACCCACGCTACACGGCGGCAGTGAACCAACTGCAGTTTGACCGAGAGAGCGCACGGGTGCAGTTGCTGCTTGGGTTGTCTCGCAAAGAGGTGCTGGAATCAGCGCCGGGTAGTGTTGCTCCGGTAACCAGCGGGCCGGCCTCGCCGCAGCCTGGCCCGTCGACACAGCCGTAGTGGAGCAAGGAAGCGGGCGTGCCCTAATGCCACTCAGTTAAGACATAGCCGGTAATTGGGGCGAGGGAGCTTGATCGCGTTGGACTGCGTAGCAGTCCCATTTTTGGGGCCGCTTCGCTCCCCAGCGGGAGCAAGCTCCCTCGCCACAGGTTACTGGTTGTCAGTTCTAGCGCTTAACTGGCTGGCATCAGGGCACGCCCGCTTCCTTACCCAAAAGCGTTGGCTGGCGTTAGTTGTCATACCCCAGGTTCGGCGCCAGCCAGCGCTCCGTCACGCTGAGGTCCTGGCCTTTGCGCGCGGTGTAGCTGGCGACCTGGTCTTTGTCGATCTTGCCCACGGCAAAGTACTGCGCC
>NZ_VBVZ01000958.1 GCF_005863185.1 Pseudomonas edaphica | reverse complement strand
GACGACGACACCAGCTTCGCGCCGTCCATCAAACGCTCAAAGTCATAGGTCACGGTCTTCGCCGAAATCGCGCCATTGGTGCCTTTGATGATCAAATCCGCCGCCTCAGTCCAGCCCATGTGCCGCAGCATCATTTCCGCCGACAAGATCAGCGAACCCGGGTTGACCTGATCCTTGCCGGCATATTTAGGCGCAGTACCGTGGGTGGCCTCGAACATTGCCACGGTGTCGGAGAGATTGGCCCCCGGCGCAATACCAATACCACCCACTTCCGCCGCCAGCGCGTCAGACAGGTAGTCACCGTTGAGGTTAAGCGTGGCGATCACATCATATTCCGCCGGGCGCAGTAGAATCTGCTGGAGCATGGCATCGGCAATCGCGTCCTTGACCACCACATTCTTGCCGGTCTTCGGGTTTTTGAACTGCATCCACGGGCCGCCGTCGAGCAGGGTCGCGCCAAATTCTTTTTCGGCAATACCGTAGGCCCACTCTTTGAAGGCACCCTCGGTGAACTTCATGATGTTGCCTTTGTGCACAATGGTCAGCGAATCACGATCATTATCCACTACATATTGCAGGGCTTTGCGCGCCAGGCGCTCGGTGCCTTCCTTGGAAACCGGCTTGATGCCAATGCCACAGTCCTGGTCGAAACGGATCTTGGTAACGCCCATTTCTTCCTTGAGGAACTTGATCACCTTGATGGCTTCCGGCGAACCGGCCTTCCACTCGATACCGGCGTAAATGTCTTCGGAGTTTTCACGGAAGATGGTCATATCGACGTCGCCAGGCTTCTTGACCGGGCTGGGCACGCCTTCAAACCAGCGCACCGGGCGCAGGCACACATATAAATCGAGCTGCTGACGCAGGGCCACGTTCAGCGAACGGATGCCGCCGCCAACCGGCGTGGTCAGCGGGCCTTTGATGGAAACCACGTAATCCTTGACCGCATCCAGGGTTTCCTGGGGCAGCCAGGTGTCCTGGTCGTAGACTTGAGTCGCCTTCTCGCCGGCATACACCTCCATCCAGGAGATTTTGCGTTTTCCGCCGTAGGCCTTTTCAACAGCTGCGTCGACCACCTTGATCATCACCGGGCTGATGTCGACGCCAATACCGTCGCCTTCTATATAAGGGATGATCGGTTGGTCAGGAACATTGAGAGAATGGTCTGCATTGACGGTGATTTTGTCGCCGACTGCCGGAACCTGAATCTTCTTGTATCCCATGCTGAACTCCATCTATGGATTGAACATCTGGCTGCGTTCGAGCCTACTCCAGATAAATGGCGACTGAAACCTCACGCCATGCTCATTTGCATCGAAAACAGCATAATTTGTCGCCTACAAGCCTGAAAGCAAAGACAAAATCGCCAATCTTGAGCACATCGTGCGACTTTGGTCGCAGTCTGGGACCTGCGACCTTTAGACCAATGGACGACACACCTTTTGTATGAAGGCTCGGCGTAAGCATAGCGACCTATGTAT
>NZ_VBVZ01000957.1 GCF_005863185.1 Pseudomonas edaphica | reverse complement strand
GCCCCGACCAGCCGGTGGACTGCGCCAGCCCCTGGATCAACATGCAACTGATAAAAATCGGCAAGGTGGCAAAGGTGCCCATCACCAACGCCGCTGCGGCAGAAATCAATAATCCGCCCAGCACCACCACCCGTGGCCCGAAGCGGTCCGCCAGCATGCCCCAGGTGAATTGCCCCACGGCATAGGCCGCCAGGTACAGGCCATCAAGGTTGGCCATCATCATTTTGTCGAGGGGGAAACTGGGGTCATCGACGATGCCCAGCTTGGCCACCGAAAACGCTTTGCGAGTGAAATAGAACGCGGCGTACGCCAGCCAGGTGATGGCGAAAATCTGCACGCGCCAACGCTTGATGCTACCCGTTTGGATATTCATTGTGGTTCTGACCTCAGGTGAGTGTGCCGGCAGGATCTAGAAGCAAATGCCTGTTGTTTTTATGGTTGAGCACTGCAATGCCAAGCCCTGGAGGGCGCGGCATTGGTCAGATGGGTCCGGTTTGCCAGAACCCATGGCCGCCGCGGTTGTAGGACTCAGCCGTCGGCGGTTGGCGTATCAAAGCAATGGCTGACTAATAGGTAAAATCGATTTATCGTATTTCACCTATAAGCTCAGCTTGTAAGAGGATCTGCGATGTCGGTTTCCCACGCCCAGCTCAAAGCCTTCCACGCCGTGGCCGTACACGGCAGTTTCACTCAGGCCGCTGAACGCCTGTTCCTGACGCAACCGGCGATTTCCGACCAGGTGCGCAAGCTCGAAGAACGCTTCGGCGTGCTGCTGTTTCACCGCAACAAACGCGCCGTGCGCCTCACCGACCTGGGCGAGCGTCTGCTCGGCATCACCCAGCGCCTGTTTGTGATCGAGGCCGAAGCCGAAGAGCTGTTGCAAGACTCCCGCGCCCTGCTCACCGGCACCCTCACCCTGGCCGTGGACGCGCCCGTGCACGTGTTGCCGCAGATCGCACGCTTCTGCCAGTTATATCCGGGGATCAGCGTGAAGATCGAAACCGGCAACACGGATGAATCGCTGTTTCGCCTGTACAACTACCAGGCCGACCTGGCCCTGCTGGGGCGCGATGTCGACGATGAACGCCTGCTGTCGTTGCCGCTGCCCGATGAGCAGCTACTCGCCTTTGTCGCGCGCAACCACCCGTGGGCCGGGCGTGAATCCATCTGCCTCGCCGACCTGGATGACACGCCGCTGGTACTGCGGGAAATCGGCTCGGTCACCCGTCAGACCCTGGAGCAGGAAATGCGTCAGGCCGGGCTGCGCATCCGCCCGGCGATCCAGGTGGAAGGCCGCGAAGCGGCGCGGGAGGCGGTGGTGGTGGGGATTGGTGTGGGCGTGGTGTCGGCGGCGGAACTCGGCGCCGACTCGCGGGTGTATGCCCTGCCGATCCGCGATTGCAGCCAGCGCATGAAGGAAACGCTGGTGTGCCTCAAGGAGCAGAGTTCGCGGCGGGTGGTGGCGACGTTTCTCGATATTGTGC
>NZ_VBVZ01000956.1 GCF_005863185.1 Pseudomonas edaphica | reverse complement strand
CTAGTACACAGATGCACGATGGACCTTATGCAAGGTCATCAGGCGACACAGCAAATCACAGGTTCAGCAGCCCGAGAACTCGGACCGACCCACTTCAGAGAATAACCCGGTTAAAAACGCGATTTCCGACAGCCTACACATTACATAACACCCGGAATGGAACCAGGTATTGGCTGCCGACGACAATACTAAAACAGCAACCCGGTTCAAAACCACTCGAAACGCTGCTGGTAAGTCCACAAGGTCGATCGACAGGAGCTGAGCATGCAACCACGTCAACACGCCGTTATGTCATCGCGCACTCGTTCATCATGTCCAGACGAGCGCCAATACTACTGCTTACATAACCCCAACGGGTACTCCAATTACGTTCTTTACCAAGTGGTACCGGCCGGACGCAATTTCTTTCATATCCTTGAAGTGACCAGCGGCAGGATCAAAGGCTTTCGCAGCACGCATTCCAAGGCTTGCGAATTGGCCCAACAACTTGAAGCCAACCTGCAAGCGGTTCACGCTGCGATCGTTTCGTCACCCGCCTGACTTTACTGCGCCGTCGCCCTTCAACAACTGCCATACTGGCCCGTCCATTGAAGTTTGCCCCTTGCGTGTCGGCGTTCATCAGTGCAGTGACCTTGATGCAGTTAACTTGAAGGGAAGGCTATACGTGACGGAATTTGATATTGGCGAATTTTTCATCCATGGCGATGCGCGAGAAGTAGATGGCGAGTTTCAAGCGGTGATCATTATGCGGGCCAAACCACCGCTGACCACGGTCACCACGCATCAGGTAGAAAAAGATCGTTGGTTCAAAACCGTCGACGCTGCGGCCATTGCCGGCAAAGATGCCGCCAGGGCGCTGAAATCCGCGGTGGATTCAGGTGCACTCAATTCCTGACCTGTGCAAATCCTGAACTCTGTCGCGTCCCCGGCCTCACATGCACAACATCCCTCACCTTGCATGGAGAACCCACCATGGACGCGCCAATCCCTACGCTTGAAACCCTGTTTGATCAACTCGGTCTGGATTCAACACCTGAAGCCATCGATGCTTTTATCGTCGCGCATCCGCTACCTGAAGACGTGAAGCTGATCGACGCACCCTTCTGGTCTGCGCAACAAGCGGCGTTTCTTAAAGAAGAACTGCGCGAAGACGCCGAATGGGCAATACCGGTGGATGAGCTGAACCAGCGCCTGCACCCGTCTAAATAACACGCCTCAATGCAGGCTGTCTGATTGTTCCAGGTGCATCAGTGCCTGCCAGGCGGCTCTGCACTCCTCGGCTTCACTGCGGCTGGCGAATGCCGTACCGCGTTGCTCGCCATTGAGCAACACCACCCAACAGGCTTTCTGGCCCAGCGCACGCAGGGTTTCGGGAACACCACTGCCGATCATCACGGCGACATCGACCTTGTTCTGCATGGAGCTTCTCCGCCACATTAGTTAGCTACCTAACAATATTGACCATGCTACGGTTTTATTCCACGTGGAAA
>NZ_VBVZ01000955.1 GCF_005863185.1 Pseudomonas edaphica | reverse complement strand
CCTAAAACCAAACACCGCGTTTTGCCTGGCAGAACGCGGTGTTTTTATTGGGGCCGCTTCGCAGCCCAACGGGAGCAAGCTCCCTCGCCACATTAAGATCACTCACCACAGCGGCGATGTCAGACCTGGGATTGCGCGCCTTCAAACCACTTGAGTTTCTCGCGCAACACCACCACCTCACCGACGATCACCAGTGTCGGCGCATGCACTTCATGCTCCGCCACCATGCGCGGCAAATCCGCCAGGGTGCCGGTAAACACGCGCTGGTTGGACGTGGTGCCCTGCTGGATCAACGCCGCCGGGGTATCCGCCGCGCGCCCGTGCTTGATCAGTTGCTCACAGATGATCGGCAAGCCGATCAGGCCCATGTAGAACACCAACGTTTGCGACGGCCCCACCAGGTCATGCCAGGGCAGGTCCGAGGTCCCGTTCTTTAAATGCCCGGTGATAAAGCGCACCGACTGCGCATAGTCACGGTGCGTCAGCGGAATCCCCGCATACGCCGCGCAACCGCTGGCTGCCGTGATCCCCGGCACCACCTGGAACGGGATGCCATGGGCCGCCAGTTCTTCGATCTCTTCGCCGCCACGGCCGAAGATGAACGGATCGCCACCTTTGAGTCGCAGCACACGCTTGCCCTGCTTGGCCAGGTCCACCAGTTGCTGGTTGATCTGGTCCTGCGGCACGGCATGGTCGGCGCGACGCTTGCCGACGTAGATACGCTCGGCGTCACGTCGGCACAGCTCAAGAATCGCCGGCGCTACCAGGCGGTCATACAGCACCACGTCGGCTTGCTGCATCAGGCGCAAGGCGCGGAAGGTCAGCAGGTCCGGATCACCTGGGCCTGCACCGACCAAATAGACTTCACCCGGCGCGTACGGCGGCGCGCCGTTGACCTTTTCGATCAACAGACGCTCAGCTTCATCGCCCTGCCCGGCCAATTGACGGTCGGCGATCGGGCCTTGGAAAACCTCCTCCCAAAAGGCCCGACGCTGCTGCACATCCGGGTACAAACCTTTGACCTGGGCGCGAAAACGCGCCGCCAAACCGGCCAACTGGCCATAAGTCGACGGAATCCAGGTTTCCAGCTTGGCGCGGATCAAGCGCGCCAGCACCGGCGCATCGCCGCCGCTGGACACCGCAATCACCAAGGGTGAACGGTCGACAATCGCCGGGAAGATCACGCTGCACAGGGCTGGCGCGTCCACCACATTGACCGGTACGCACCGGCGCTTGGCATCGCTGGACACTTGCGCGTTCAGCGGCTCGTCGTCCGTGGCCGCGATAATCAGAACGCAGCCGTCAAGGTCGGCCTCCTGATAACCGCGCAGAATCAGGTCCCCGCCACTGCCCAGCACCAGTTCTCGCAACTGGTCTTCGATCTGGGGAGCAACCACCCGCAGCAACGCACCGGCGTCGGCCAGCAGCCGGGATTTGCGCAAGGCAATCTCCCCGCCACCGACGACCAACACACGACTGCCGCGCAGGTTATGAAACCGC
>NZ_VBVZ01000954.1 GCF_005863185.1 Pseudomonas edaphica | reverse complement strand
GGTGGCGAACATGGAGCAGGAAGCCCAAGGTTATCGCGAGCATTTGGAAGTGCAGCGCCAGAAGGCCTTGATCGACCCGCTCACCGGCCTGCCCAACCGTGCGGCCTGGAGCGAGCGCCTGGATCATGAAGTGAATAGCTGGCATCAGCGCGGCAACAGCCTGTCACTGGCCATGCTCGACCTGGACCACTTCAAGCGCATCAACGATGGCTACGGCCACTTGGCCGGCGACAAGGTGCTGAAGATCATCGCCAATGTGTTGCGCAAGCGCCTGCGCTCCGGCGATTTTATCGCGCGATTTGGGGGTGAAGAGTTTGTATTGTTGATGCCTGACTCAGGTTTGGCAGATGCTTTGGACGTGGGTGAGGTGCTGCGTTCGGCCATCGAGGCATGCCCGTTCCACTTCAAAGGCGAGCCGGTGACCATCACGGTGTCCATGGGCGTGGCACAGTTCCTGCCGGGAGAACGCAGTGACCTGGCGCTAAAGCGTGCCGATGAGGCGTTGTATCGGGCCAAGGCCGCTGGACGCAACCGGGTGCAGGCGGCGTAAAAGATGTTCCATTTTGTGATTTGACCGTCGAGCCCCGAACCATCCGTTACACTGTTGCATTATCGTCTTCTGCGTACTGTCTTCCGCCATGAAATCCTTTTGCATTGCCTTTGTGCTTCTTTTGCTCGCCGGCTGCGCCAGCGGCCCGCGGCTGAACACCAGCCACCCTTCTTTGAACCACGACAACCGCGTGCAGTTCGTCATTGTCCATTACACCTCCGCCAGCCTTGAACGCTCCCTGGCGCTGCTCACGCACGGCCAGGTCAGCAGCCATTACCTCATTGGCGATGATGCTTCAGGCACCATCTACAAGCTGGTAGACGAGAGCCAGCGCGCCTGGCACGCCGGTGAAAGCGAATGGGCGGGCCGCACCTGGCTCAATTCCAGCTCCATTGGCATCGAGATCGTGAACCCAGGTTATACAGACGCGCCGACCGGCCGCCTGTGGTACCCGTACTCCGAGGCCCAGGTGCAGTCGTTGGTGGTGTTGCTCAAGGACATCAGCAAGCGCAACGGCATCGACCCCAAAAACATTATCGGCCATAGCGACATTGCGCCATTGCGCAAGCTCGACCCAGGCCCGTTGTTCCCGTGGAAGCGCCTGGCGGCTGAAGGTTTGGGCGTGTGGCCGGATGCACAGGCGGTGGCTCGGTTCCAGCAACAGTATGCCGTTAGCCTGCCGAGTATTACGTGGTTCCAGGAAGAACTGGCGCGCCTGGGCTACCAGACGCCGCAGACGGGTGAGCTGGATGTGGCCACGCGCCATGTGATCGCGGCGTTCCAGATGCACTTCCGGCCATCACGGTTCGACGGCACGCCGGATGCGGAAAGTGCAGCGATCCTGAGCGCATTGAACCGCCGCTAAAGGTGTAACCCCATACAAATGTGGGAGCGGGCTTGCCCGCGATGATGGTGGTTCAGCCAAAACTTTGTTGACTGACACTCCGTCAT
>NZ_VBVZ01000953.1 GCF_005863185.1 Pseudomonas edaphica | reverse complement strand
GCCTTGACCGTGAACACAGGCTGGCGCGTGGCGCCGGGCCACTCGATCGGCACGCTGCACACCGGCGACGTGACCTTCAACCCTGGTTCGGTGTATGCCGTGGAGGTCGGCCCGAACGGGCAAAGTGATCAAATCCAAAGCAGCGGCGTCGCCACCCTTAACGGAGGTGTGGTGACCGTATCCCTGGAAAACAGCCCGAACCTGCTGTCTGCCACTGAGGCCCGTAGCCTGGTGGGCCAGCAGTTCAACATCCTGACGGCCAGCCAGGGCATCAACGGCCAGTTTGCAGCGATCACGCCCAACTACCTGTTTATCGGCACGCAGTTGAGCTATCAGCCGAACCAACTGAGCCTGGCCGTGGCGCGTAACCAGACGACGTTTGCCAGCATCGCGCAAACCCGCAACGAACGCGCCGTAGCGACGGCGGCCGAAGCCTTGGGCGCGGGCAGCCCGGTGTATGAAAGCCTGCTGGCCTCAGACTCGGCGGCGCAGGCGCAGGCTGCATTCAAGCAACTCTCGGGGCAACTGCACTCGGACGTGGCCGCAGCGCAAATGGCGGACAGCCGTTACATTCGTGAAGCGGTCAACGGCCGTCTGCAACAGGCTCAGGCGCTGGACTCCAGCGCGCAGATCGACACTCACGACAACGGCGGCTGGGTTCAGCTGCTGGGCGGGCGCAATAACGTCAGCGGTGACAACAACGCCAGCGGTTACTCCTCGTCTACCAGTGGCGTGCTGCTGGGCCTCGACACCGAGGTCGGCGACGGCTGGCGTGTGGGCGCCGCCACCGGCTACACCCAAAGCCATCTCAATGGCGAGTCGGCATCGGCAGACAGCGACAACTATCACCTGTCGGTCTACGGCGGAAAACGCTTCGACGCCATTGCCCTGCGCATGGGCGGTGCCACCACTTGGCACCGTATCGACAGCTCGCGCCGTGTGGCGTACGCCAACCAGTCGGACTACGACAAAGCTGACTACAACGCGCGCACCGACCAAGTGTTTGCCGAGATCGGTTACACCCAATGGAACCAGTTCGAACCCTTCGCCAACCTGACCTACCTGAACTACCAGAGCGATTCGTTCAAGGAAAAAGGCGGCGCCGCAGCCTTGCATGCCAGCAAGCAAAGCCAGGACGCCACGCTTTCCACCTTGGGCCTGCGCGCGCATACCCAACTGCCGGTCAGCTCGACCTCGGCGGTAACGTTGCGCGGTGAGCTGGGCTGGGAGCATCAGTTTGGCGACACCGATCGCGACGCCTCGCTGAAGTTTGCCGGCAGCGACAACGCCTTTGCGGTCAATAGTGTGCCGGTGGCCCGCGATGGCGCGGTGATCAAGGCCAGTGCGGAAATGGCCCTGACCAAGGACACGCTGGTGTCGTTGAACTACAGCGGTTTGCTGTCCAACCGGGGTAACAACAACGGGATCAACGCCGGGTTTACTTTCCGGTTCTAACGGCCGATACCCTGTGGCGAGGGAGCTTGCTCCCGTTGGACTGCGAAGCGGCCC
>NZ_VBVZ01000952.1 GCF_005863185.1 Pseudomonas edaphica | reverse complement strand
CGACCCGTCGCCGCTCACCGACTTCGCCGCCGCGTTGACCTCGGCAACCGGTAACGAGTTGCAGGAAGTGCTGGACTGCGTCCCCATGCTCAAGCGCATGGAAAAAGTATTGCCGATGCTGCGCAGGGAAGTTGAAGTCGCGCGCCTGCAGAAGGAAATCTCCGCCGAGGTAAACCGCAAGATCGGTGAGCATCAGCGCGAGTTCTTCCTCAAGGAACAACTCAAGGTCATCCAGCAAGAGCTGGGCTTGACCAAGGATGACCGCAGCGCCGACGTCGAACAGTTCGAGCAACGCCTGGTGGGCAAAGTGCTGCCGGCCCAGGCGCAAAAACGCATCGGCGAAGAGATGAACAAGCTGTCGATCCTGGAAACCGGTTCGCCGGAATACGCGGTCACACGCAACTACCTGGACTGGGCCACTTCCGTGCCGTGGGGCGTATATGGCGAGGACAAGCTCGACCTGAAACACGCGCGCAAAGTGCTGGATAAGCACCATGCAGGCCTGGACGACATCAAAAGTCGCATCCTCGAATTCCTCGCGGTCGGTGCTTACAAAGGCGAAGTCGCCGGTTCCATCGTGCTGCTGGTCGGCCCGCCGGGCGTGGGCAAGACCAGTGTGGGTAAATCCATCGCCGAATCCCTGGGCAGGCCGTTCTATCGGTTCAGCGTTGGCGGCATGCGCGACGAGGCCGAGATCAAGGGCCATCGCCGCACCTACATCGGCGCCCTGCCGGGCAAGCTGGTGCAGGCGCTTAAAGATGTGGAAGTGATGAACCCGGTGATCATGCTCGACGAGATCGACAAGATGGGCCAGAGCTTCCAGGGCGACCCGGCGTCTGCGCTGCTGGAAACCCTCGACCCTGAGCAGAACGTCGAATTCCTCGATCACTACCTGGACCTGCGCCTGGACCTGTCCAAAGTGCTGTTCGTGTGTACCGCCAACACCCTGGACTCGATCCCCGGCCCGTTGCTGGACCGTATGGAAGTGATTCGCCTGTCGGGCTATATCACCGAAGAAAAAGTCGCCATCGCCAAGCGTCACCTGTGGCCCAAGCAGCTGGAAAAAGCCGGCGTGGCGAAAACCAGCCTGAGCATCAGCGACGGCGCCCTGCGTGCGTTGATCGACGGTTATGCGCGGGAAGCCGGGGTGCGCCAGTTGGAGAAACAGCTGGGCAAACTGGTGCGCAAGGCCGTGGTCAAGCTGCTGGATGAGCCAGACTCGGTGATCAAGATCGGCAACAAGGACCTGGAAAGCTCATTGGGCATGCCGGTGTTCCGCAACGAGCAAGTGCTGTCGGGCACTGGTGTGATCACTGGCCTGGCCTGGACCAGCATGGGCGGCGCGACCTTGCCGATTGAGGCGACGCGCATCCACACGCTCAATCGCGGCTTCAAACTCACCGGGCAGTTGGGTGAAGTGATGAAAGAGTCCGCCGAGATCGCCTACAGCTACATCAGCTCGAACCTGAAGTCGTTTGGCGGCGATCCGAAGTTCTTCGATGAAGCCTTCGTACACC
>NZ_VBVZ01000951.1 GCF_005863185.1 Pseudomonas edaphica | reverse complement strand
AAATCGCGCAACGCCTGTCTGAACAACGCCCGACTGACCTGCCGCCGCTGAATATCTGCATTCAGGTCAACGTGAGTGGCGAAGCCAGCAAGTCCGGCTGTACACCCGCCGACCTGCCGGCCCTGGCCGCTGCAATCAGCGCCCTGCCGCGTTTGAAGCTGCGTGGCTTGATGGCGATCCCCGAGCCGACTGAAGATCGCGCTGCACAAGATGCAGCCTTCGCTGCGGTAAAAGACCTGCAAGCCAGCCTGAACCTGCCGCTGGACACACTTTCCATGGGCATGAGCCACGACCTTGAGTCGGCCATCGCCCAAGGGGCCACCTGGGTGCGGATCGGTACCGCCCTGTTTGGCGCCCGCGACTACGGCCAGCCGTAAAATAGCTGACATCCCTCTAAGTAAGGACCTGTCATGAGCAACACGCGTATAGCCTTTATCGGCGCCGGCAACATGGCGGCCAGCCTGATCGGCGGCCTGCGGGCCAAGGGCCTGGAAACCACGCAGATCCGCGCCAGCGACCCCGGCGCCGAGACCCGCACCCGCGTCAGCGCCGAGCACGGTATCGAAACCTTTGCCGATAACGCCGAGGCCATCCAGGGCGTCGACGTGATCGTGCTGGCGGTAAAACCGCAAGCCATGAAGGCCGTGTGCGAAAGCCTGCGCCCGAGCCTGCAACCGCACCAACTGGTGGTGTCGATCGCCGCCGGCATCACCTGCGCCAGCATGAACACCTGGCTCGGTGCCCAGCCGATCGTGCGTTGCATGCCCAACACTCCGGCACTGCTGCGCAAGGGCGTCAGCGGCTTGTACGCCACCTCCGAGGTGACTGCCGAGCAGCGCGACCAGGCTCAGGAACTGCTGTCTGCCGTGGGCCTGGCCGTGTGGCTGGAACAGGAGCAGCAGTTGGACGCGGTCACCGCCGTGTCCGGCAGCGGCCCGGCTTACTTCTTCCTGCTGATCGAAGCCATGACCGCCGCTGGCGTGAAACTGGGCCTGTCACATGAAGTCGCCGAGCAACTGGCCGAGCAAACTGCTTTGGGCGCCGCGAACATGGCGGTCGACAGTGATGTAGACGCTGCCGAGTTGCGCCGTCGCGTGACCTCGCCAGGCGGTACCACGCAGGCCGCCATCGAATCGTTCCAGGCCGGGGGCTTTGAAGCCCTGGTGGAAAAAGCACTGGGTGCCGCAGCACACCGTTCAGCCGAGATGGCTGAGCAACTGGGCAAATAGTCATCCCTTACCAAGGTAATCAAACATGCTCGGAATCAATGACGCTGCCATTTTCATCATCCAGACCTTGGGCAGCCTGTACCTGCTGATCGTGCTGATGCGTTTTATCCTGCAACTGGTGCGGGCGAACTTCTACAACCCGCTGTGCCAATTCGTGGTCAAGGCCACCCAACCGCTGCTCAAGCCACTGCGCCGGGTAGTGCCGAGCATGTTCGGCCTGGACATGTCCTCGCTGGTGCTGGCACTGCTGCTGCAAATCCTGTTGTTTGTAGTGATCCTGACGCTCAA
>NZ_VBVZ01000950.1 GCF_005863185.1 Pseudomonas edaphica | reverse complement strand
GGCACCTGATGATCGAAACGCTGTTGCAGCTGGATTCGCTGCTAGTCGGTTTGTCGGCGCGGGTGCGGCAGATATTCTTCTTGTCCCAGCTCGATGGCCTGACCTATCCGCAAATCGCCAAACAATTAAGCCTGACGGTGGCCCAGGTGCAGCGCGCCATGGGTAAGGCATTCAGTGTCTGCTATGCGAGCCGGTTTGAATGAGCAGTGTGGCGGTTGACCCGCAAGTGCGCGACAGTGCCATCGAGTGGCTGGTGCGTCTGCAGTCCGGCTTGATGAATGCCGCCGACCATCAGGCTTTGCAGCAATGGCGCCAGGCCAACCCCGCGCATGAGTACGCCTGGCAGCGGGTCAGCAGCTTGCCGCTGTTGTTGCAACCAGGCGCCAATGTGTTGGCCGACGTCACGGCACGCCAGGCATTGCAGGCGGCCGGGACCGATCCTCATCGCCGTCGTCAGGTGCTCAAGTGCCTGTTGGCGCTGGGGCTGCTCGGCGGCGTTGCCTGGCAAGGTGCGGACTCCACGCGTGTACGCGCGGCGCTGGCGAGTTATCGCACCCGCACTGGCGAACGCCGACACTGGACCCTGGCGGACGGCAGTTCGCTGTGGCTGAACACCGCCAGTGCGGTCAACCTGGACGTGAGCGTAGGCCAACGCAGTGTGCAGTTGGTCGAGGGCGAGCTGGCACTCGATACGCCAGCGGGGTCTGCCTTGTTACAACTGCAAACCCCGAACGCGCTGCTTTATAGCCAGGGCGCCAACCTGTTGGTGCGCCACGATCATCAGGGCACGCAGGTGACGGTTTTGCGCGGGCGGGTGCAAGTGAGTGCGCGGCATCAACCGACGCCCGTGCCGTTGCAGGCTGGCTGGCAGATAAGCGTTGAAGACTACGCGATAGGGCGCCCAAGCCCGGTTGACTTGTTGCTGGCCCAGGCCTGGATGCACGGCATCCTGCCCGCCGAACGCATGCGCCTGGATCAATTGCTCGCCGAACTCTCGCGCTATCGCCCAGGCTTGCTGCGTTGCAGTGAAGCGGTGGCGGCGCTGCGCATCACCGGCAGTTTCCAGCTGGACGACACCGATGCGGCACTGGCCCTGGTGGCCAAGACCTTGCCGGTGCGCATCGAGCGAAGAAGCCGTTATTGGGTGACGGTGGTGCCGGCGTGAAGTTTTTTTTCGTCGACGCGATAGTTTTTTCGATCTGGCTTGGCCTTTAGGTATTACCCGCCGGCACAGGTGGGTTTCGATCCCTAGGAGCCTTGCATGATTTCCCCCGTTCGTGTCTTGCGTCGTCATACGTTCAGCTTGTTATTTCTCAGCCTGCAACCATTGTGCGGTGAGCTGGTGTTGGCCGCCGGTGAACGCCCGTACAGCATCAGCGCCGGGCCGCTGGACCAGGTGCTGTCGCGCTTTGGTGCCGAAGCCGGGATCAGCATGGCGGGCAGTTCGCTGCTCACGGCGGGTAGGAAAAGCCAGGGGCTGCAGGGCGAATTCAACACTGAGAACGGCTTGGCCCAGGTG
>NZ_VBVZ01000094.1 GCF_005863185.1 Pseudomonas edaphica | reverse complement strand
TGCTCTCCCATGCCATGCAGGCCCCCCGCGGCAAGTTGCGGGTCAGCCTGCCCACCATCGGTTACAGGTTTCTATTTGCGCATATGGTCGCCTTCAGGCGGGCCTACCCGGAAATTGAGTTGGAGCTGGATTTCAACGACCACCTGGTGGATGTGATCGAGGAAGGCTTCGACGTGGTGATCCGCAGCGGCGGTCTGGCCGATTCGACCTTGATGGCGCGCCGACTCGGGCCATTTCGCTTTGTGTTGTGTGCATCGCCTGAGTACCTGCGTGCGAACGGTCGGCCAGCAACCCTCAGTGACCTTGAGCGCCACCAATGCCTGCGTTATCGCTTCGCCACCACCGGCAAAATCATGGAGTGGACCTTATCCGCCAACCCGGCGATCACCCAATTACGGCTGCCCACGGCGCTGACGTTGAACAATATGGAAGCGATGCTTCGGGCCGCAATCGATGGCCATGGCATCGCTTACGTGCCGGACTTCCTGGCCCGTGAGGCGCTGGCCCAGGCGCAGTTGGAAACCGTGTTGGACGGGCACTCTGATGACCAAGGCCAATTCTGGGCGCTGTGGCCTTCCAGCCGGCACCTGTCGCCAAAGATCCGGGTGTTTGTGGACTTTGTTGCTGAACGCCTGTTCACAGCCCCATCAACCGATACCCCACCTGCAACTCGGTAATAAAATGCTGCGGCTGCGCCGGATCCGCCTCCAGTTTTTGCCGCAAGTGCGCCATGTGTACACGCAGATAGTGCGGGCGGTCGATGTAGTCCAGCCCCCACACTTCGAGCAATAACTGCCGATGTGTCAGCACCCGGCTCTGGCCGCGAATCATTGCGCAGAGCAGGCGGTACTCGATGGGTGTGAGGTGCACCGGCTGGCTCTGGCGCCACACTTCGTGGGTCGACAGGTCGACTTCAATTTCGCCAAACGCCACCTTGCTGGTCGCCGCCACGGCGCCGGTCTGCCCGTGCCGGCGCAGTTGTGCGCGGATGCGAGCGAGCAATTCGGGCACGCCGAACGGCTTGGTCAGGTAATCATCGGCCCCTGCGTCCAAAGCGGCGACTTTCTCTTCTTCGCGATCACGCGCCGACAACACCAGAATCGGCACCGCCAGCCAACCACGCAACTCACTGATCAGTTGCTTGCCATCGCCATCGGGCAAGCCGAGGTCGACGATCACCAGGTCCGGTTGACGGCTGGCGGCATGAATCAGCGCACGTTTGACGCTGTCGGCTTCGAACACCTGAAAGCCTTCATCTTGCAGGGCGATCCCGACAAAGCGGCGGATATTGGCTTCGTCTTCAACAATCAAAATGCGTGCAGTGCTCATAGGTTTTCCATGGCCGGCGGGGTGCCGGCCGGTAAGGTGATGATGAAGTGCATGCCGCACGTCTCAAGCGGGTGGGTGTGGATATGCCCGCCATGGGCCTCAACGATGCGTTTGGCCAGCGCCAGGCCCAGGCCGATGCCCGTGACGGAAGATTCCTGCTGGCCACGTGCGAAAGGTTCGAACAGGTTGGCGGGAGCCTTGCCCGGGCCGTTGTCGCTGACTTCCAGCACGATGCTGTCCGAAACTTTGCTGCCAGTGACGGTAATGAGGGTGCCCGCCGGCGTGTATTTGGCGGCGTTATCCAGCAGGTTGACCAGCACCCGCTCGATCAGCAGGGCGTCGATATCCACCAGCGGCAACTGTGAATCCAACAGGGTTTGCACGCGGTGGTGTGCCAACGGCTCACGCAACTGGCGCAGGGCGCTGCCGACGATTTCTTCCAGCGAATGCCACTGCCGGTTCAGGCGCACGCCGCGCTCTTGCATGCGCGCCATGTCCAGCAGGTTTTCGATCAGCCGCTGCATCGATGTAGCTTGTTCATGGATGCCGTGCAGCAATTCGGTCAGCGGACCTGGCGGGGCATGGGGCAGGGCGGTGTCGGCGGCGCCGATCAGGGTGGTCAGGGGCGTGCGCAAGTCGTGGGAAATAGCGGCGAGCAGGGTGTTGCGCATCTTCTCGCCTTCCATCTGCACCAGCGTGCTTTGCGCCACTTCGACGAAATGCACGCGCTCCAGCGCAATCGCCAATTGGCTCATGCAGGCTTCCAGCAGACGGCGCTCCTGCGGGTCGTTCAGGCGCTCGCTCTGGGCCAGTTCCAGTACCAGCACGCCGCGCACGCGCATCGGCGCTTTGAGCGGTAAGTAACAACCTTTGGCTGCTGACAAGGTGTCGGTGCCATGGCCTGCGGCTTGGCCATGGTCGTAAGTCCATTGGGCGATGCTTTCGTCAATCGGCAAGCCGCTGGCACTCACGCTGTGCACGCCATCGGCGGCGTCCGGCAGCGCCAGGCCGACGCGTGCTTCGAACACGCCACTGAAGGTGCGCAGCGCGACTTCGCTGATGTGCTCTACGGTCAGTGCCGCCGACAAGTCGCGAGCCAGCCGCGCCAAAGAGGTAGCGCGCCGTTCGCGCGCGGCCGCCGTGCGTGCTTCATGGCGCAGGCGGGCGGTGAGTTGCCCGGTGATCAAGGCAATGCCGAGCATCAGCGCAAAGGTGAAGAAATACTGAGTGTCGTTGACGGTGAACGAGTAGCGCGGCTGTACGAAAAAGAAGTCGAAACACAGCACCGCAAGCATCGCCGCCCACACACCGGGGCCGCGCCCATAACGCAAGGCCACCAGCACCACGGTGAGCAAAAACAGCATGACCACGTTGGCCAGGTCGAACACTTGCAGCAGCAATGCAGCGACGGCGCTGGCGCTGAAGCAGGCGAGTGTGGCCCACAGGTAGGCCAAGGCGCGGCCGGGGGGCAGCGAGGGTTTTTCGAGGGTCGGCGCAGGCCCGGGCAAGACGCTGTGAGCGATCACGATCTGATCGATCTGCGGGTGATGTCGGCTGATCCGGTCGCTGACCGACTGATGCCAGAAGCGCCAGGCCCGACGCGGATGATGGCCGAGCACCAGGCGATTGGCGTTGTGTTCGCGGGCGCAGGCGGCCAGGGCTTCAGCCACGTCCATGCCCGGCAGCGTCGCGGTATCGGCGCCGAATTCGCTGGCCAGGCTCAGGGTTTTCATCGCCGTGAGGTAACGCTTGGCGCCGCTGCCTTGGGCCGTTGCGACATGCACGACGATCCAGTCAGCTTCGAGCTTTTGCGCCAATCGTGCAGCTTCGCGCACCAGGCGTTCATCACCGGCGTCGCCCGCCACACCTACCAGCAAGCGTTCGCGGGCTGGCCACAGGGCTTTGATCGACTGTTCGCGACGGTACACGCGCATTTGCGCGTCGACCCGATCCGCCGTGCGCCGCAGCGCCAGCTCGCGCAGGGCCAACAGGTTGCCCTTGCGGAAAAAATGCTGTGCGGCGCGCTCCGCTTGCGGGCCGAGATAGACCTTGCCGTCCTTCAAGCGTTGCAGCAAATCGTCGGGCGGCAGGTCGATCACCACCACGTCATGGGCGTTATCAAACACGTGGTCCGGTACGGTTTCGCGCACGCGAATGCCGATGATGCCGCTGACCAGATCATTCAGGCTTTCCAGGTGCTGGACGTTGAGCGTGGTCCATACATCGATACCGGCGCTGAGCAGTTCTTCAACGTCTTGCCAGCGTTTGGGATGCCGCGAGCCAGGCGCGTTGCTGTGGGCCAACTCGTCCACCAGCAATACGGCGGGCTGCCTGCGCAACGCGGCGTCGAGGTCGAATTCGCTGAGCGCAAAATCGTGGTGCAGCAAGGCAGCGCGGGGCAGTTGCTCCAGGCCGTCGAGCCGCTCGGCAGTCTCCGTGCGGCCGTGGGTTTCTACTACGCCGGCAAGCACATCACGGCCCAGGGCGACTTCGCGTTGCGCCGCCGCGAGCATGGCGCAGGTCTTGCCCACCCCGGCATTTGAGCCGAAGTAAATACGCAATTTGCCGCGCAAGGCGGCCTGTTCTTCGAGCTGTACCCGCGCGAGCAAGGCGTCGGGGTCGGGGCGTTCGTGGTTGAGTGCGGGCATGTTCTTCCTGTTGAATACAACACGATTAACTGTGGGAGCTGGCTTGTTGTGGCGAGCAAGCTTGCTTGCGCTGGGGTGCGAAGCACCCCCAAAAAGCCAGCTCCCACATTGGGTTTGTGGTGTTACACCAAGCCCAATCCACTCAGCAGCATGTCGATCACCTTGATCCCGGCAAACGGCACCAGCACGCCGCCCAGGCCGTAGACCAACAGGTTGCGGTTAAGCAACGCCGCTGCGCCGATGGCCCGGTACTTCACGCCGCGCAAGGCCAGCGGAATCAACGCGACAATGATCAGCGCGTTAAAAATCACCGCGCTCAAAATTGCCGAATTGGGGCTGCTCAGGTGCATCACGTTCAAGGCGCCCAGCTGTGGGTAGGTGGCGACAAACGCCGCCGGGATGATTGCGAAGTACTTGGCTACATCATTGGCCACGCTGAACGTGGTGAGCGCGCCACGGGTCATGAGCATCTGTTTGCCGACCTCGACCACTTCGATCAGCTTGGTCGGGTTGCTGTCGAGGTCGACCATGTTGCCGGCCTCTTTGGCCGCCTGGGTGCCGCTGTTCATCGCCACGGCCACGTCGGCCTGGGCCAGCGCAGGTGCGTCGTTGGTGCCGTCGCCGGTCATGGCTACCAGCTTGCCCTGGGCCTGGTAGTCGCGGATCAGTTGCAGCTTGTCTTCCGGGCGGGCTTCGGCGAGGAAGTCATCGACACCGGCTTCCACCGCAATCGCAGCGGCGGTCAGGCGGTTGTCGCCGGTGATCATCACGGTCTTGATGCCCATGCGCCGCAACTCGGCGAAGCGCTCCTTGATGCCGCCTTTCACCACGTCCTTAAGCTCAACCACGCCCAAGGCCTTGGCACCGTCGCTGACCACCAGCGGTGTGCTGCCGCGCCGCGAGACTTCATCGACCTTGGCCTGCAATGCCGCCGGGAAACTCCCACCCAGGGTTTCGATATGGCTGCGAATCGCATCCGCCGCGCCTTTGCGAATCGCCCGGCCGTCGGCCAGGTCGACGCCGCTCATGCGGGTTTGCGCGGTGAAGTGCACAAAGCGTGCGCCCAGGGCGTTGATGTCCCGCGCACGGATGTCGAATTTTTGCTTGGCCAGTACCACAATGCTGCGGCCTTCCGGGGTTTCGTCTGCCAGTGAGGCGAGTTGCGCGGCGTCAGCCAGTTCAGCTTCCTTCACGCCGGGTGCCGGCAAAAAGCTGCTTGCCTGGCGATTGCCCAAGGTGATGGTGCCGGTCTTGTCCAGCAGCAACACGTCGACATCACCCGCCGCCTCGACGGCACGGCCGGAGGTGGCAATCACATTGGCCGACATCATGCGGCTCATGCCCGCCACGCCGATGGCGGAGAGCAGGCCGCCGATGGTGGTGGGGATCAGGCACACCAGCAACGCCACCAACACCGTGGCGCTGATCACGCTGCCATTGCCGCTCATGGCCACGGCGAAGATCGAGTAGGGGCTCAGCGTGGCGATCACCAGCAGGAACAACAGGGTCAGGCCCACCAGCAGAATCGTCAGCGCGACTTCATTCGGTGTCTTCTGGCGCTTGGCCGATTCGACCATCGAGATCACGCGGTCCAGGAACGATTCGCCGGGGTTGACGCTGATGCGCACCACCAGCCAGTCCGACAGCACCCGCGTGCCGCCGGTGACCGACGAAAAGTCGCCACCGGCCTCGCGGATCACCGGCGCCGATTCGCCGGTAATTGCGCTTTCATCCACCGACGCCACGCCTTCAATCACCACGCCGTCGAGCGGCACCAGATCACCGGCTTCGATCAACACTACGTTGTCCTTGCGCAGCAGGCTCGCCTCCAGCGGCAGCCACGCTGCACCGTGGCGCGGTTGCTGCAGCAATTTGGCCAGGGTCTGGCGTTTCATGCCGCGCAGGCTCGCGGCCTGGGCACGGCTGCGCCCTTCGGCCAGGGCTTCGGCGAAGTTGGCGAACAGCACGGTAAACCACAGCCACAAGGTGATGCTGAGGATAAAACCGCTGGGCGCTTCACCCTTGCCGCCCAGGGACTGGAACCACAGCAAGGTGGTGAGAATGCTGCCCAGGTACACCACGAACATCACCGGGTTTTTCCACTGGGCCTGGGGCAGCAATTTCTTCAGTGCATCGACGCCGGCAGTGAGCACGATGCGCCGGTCAAACAGAGGTAAACGAGCATTTTTCATGAAGGAATCTCTTACTCACTGAGCGCAATAGAGGGCTGACGCGCATCCAGCGCCACGTTGAGTTGCAGCACATTCACCCGTGGCTCGCCGAGCAGGCCGAAGGTGCGTGCAGCGGTGTGGTCGTTGAGCAGTTGCAGCAGCTCGGGTTCGGGGATGTGCCGCAGGCGCGCCACGCGTGCCAACTGCAGGCGGGCGTTGGCCACCGAGATATGCGGGTCGAGGCCAGAGGCTGAGGCGGTGACTGCGTCCACCGGCACCGGGGCGTCAGCGGCCAGGCCGTTATCCTGGCGATAGGCTTTGGCGCGGGCAGCCACCTGGTCGAGCAGTTTTTGGCTGGTAGGGCCGAGGTTGCTGGCGCCGCTTGCGCCTGCGTTGTAGGGCTGCGGCACGCTTTTGCTCGGGTCTTGCGGATCAGCGCCGAGGGTCATGCTGGGGCGGCCCTGGAAGTACTCCGGCTTGGTGAAATTCTGGCCGATCAGCACCGAGCCGATCACCCGCCCATCGCGTTCAATCAGCGAACCTTGAGCCTGAAACGGGAACAGCCATTGCGCGGCCACGGTGGTGAACGCCGGGTAAACCAGCCCGGTCAGCAGCATGAAAAACACCGCCGACACCAGCACCGGGCGCAGCAGCCCTTTGAAGATCGATTGAGTGGTCATCAACATGTCCTTAGTTGTAGGTCTGGCCGGACAGCAACTGCAGTTGCTCCACCAGCGGGCCAAGCGCGAGCGCGGGCAAGAAGGTCAGGCCACCGACCACCAGCACCACGAACACCACCAGCAACATGAACAGCGGGGTCGCGGTAGGAATGGTGCCTGCGCCGGCCGGCACGGTTTTTTTCATCGCCAGGGAACCGGCCACGGCGAGCATCGGCAGCATCGTGAAGAAGCGCCCGATCAGCATCGCAAGGCCAATGGTGGTGTTAAAAAACGGTGTATTGGCATTCAGCCCGGCGAACGCCGAACCGTTGTTGGCGGTGCCGGAGGTGTAGGCGTACAGCACCTCGCTGAAACCGTGCGGGCCAAGGTTGTTGAGACTGGCCAGGGTGTCTGGCCACAGGGCGGCGAGGGCGGTGAAACCCAGGATACTGACCGGGTGCGCGAGCACCGAGAGCATCACCAGTTTCATCTCGCGGGCCTCGATTTTCTTGCCAAGAAATTCCGGGCTGCGGCCGATCATCATGCCCACCAGAAACACCGTGAGCAGCGCGTACTGGATCAGGTTGATAAAGCCCACGCCGTCACCGCCGAACACGCAGTTGAGCATCATCTGCGCCAGGGGCACGAAGCCGCCCATGGGCGTCAGCGAGTCGTGCATGGTATTGACCGAGCCGGTGGTGGCTGCCGTGGTGGTGGCGATAAACAAGCTGCTGTCGGCAATGCCGAAACGCAGTTCCTTGCCTTCCATGTTGCCGCCGCTTTGCTCGATCGACAGCACCTGGTTGGCGCCGGCCTGGGTCAGCAACGGGTTGCCGGTTTGCTCGGCGCCATACACCAGCGCAAGAAAGCCGATAAACATCACCAGGAAGGTGCCGAAAAACACCCAGCCCTGACGGCGTTGCAACAGCATGCTGCCAAAGGTGTAGGTCAGCGCCGAGGGGATCAACAGCATGCTGAGGATGTGCAGGATGTTGGTCAGCGGCGTCGGGTTTTCGAACGGGTGCGCGGCGTTCATGCTGAAGAAACCGCCGCCGTTGGTGCCGATGTGCTTGATCGATTCAAAGCTGGCAACCGCGCCGACGATCAGCTGTTGTTGCGCGCCTTCCAATGTTGTCGCCAGGGCTTGGGAGGCTAAGGTTTGCGGCATGCCCTGCCACACATACACCAGCGCCATGCCCACGCACAGCGGCAGCATCACGCGGTAGAGCGTGCGGGTGAAGTCGACCCAGAAGTTGCCGATATCGGCCGCGCTTGAGCGGCTCAAGCCACGTATAAAACCGGCGGCCGCCACCACGCCGGAGGTGGCACCGACAAACATCAAAAAGGTAATGACCGCCATCTGGCTGAAGTTCGACAGGCTGGTTTCGCCCGAATACGCCTGCCAGTTGGTGTTGGTGATAAAGGACACGGCGGTGTTGAACGCCAGGTCCGGGGTTTGCGCAGCCAACCCCAGGGGGTTGATCGGCGTTACCGCCTGCAGGCGCAGGATGCTGTAGCCCAGCAGCATCATCGCCGCGTTCGACAGCAACAGCGCTGAACCGTAGCGGCCCCAGCTCATGGTTTCCAATGGGTTGATGCCCAGCAGGCGGTAGGTAAAACGTTCCGGCAAGGCGTGGCGGTTCCCGGTGAATACCCGGGTCAGCCACTTGCCCATGAGCACGGCAAGCGCGGTCATCAACCCCAGGACCAGCGAAAATTCCAGCAAAGTGCTTAGCATGTCGTGGCTCCGTTCAAAGCTTGCCCATGGCGACAATGGCCATGGCAGTCGCAACAAAAAACACCAGGGAGAGGCCCATAAACATCACGTCGTACATGGCGGGCTCCCTAGAACTTTTCGGCGCGAATGAGGGCGTAGCCCAAGTAAGCGAACAGCCCCACGGCGCATAAGCCGCTGGCCACATAAATGAACGTTAGTGTCAGCACGGTGTAACTCCCCTTGTTGAGTAAGCCGGGGAGGTTAGGCGCTCTTGTATCAAGCTCGGGCACTGATTACGGCGGGCGGTATTAAGACGGTATATAGAAGATTTTAGGCTGGGCACACGAAAACAAGGGATAGCCCGCGGGTGGCTGATCCCTTGAAAGTCTGGGGTTCTGCTGATTTCGTTGACCAGCTTATTTGGCTTTCTTTTTCTTCTCGCTGCGGGTGGCGAGGTGTTCGAAGCAAAACGCGGCGGTGCCGAAGAGCGCAATCATTGACAGGACGACCATGCCTAAAGTTGAACTTTCCACGATGACTTCCTACGGGTTTTGGAGGTAGGAAGTGACGGTAGAGTTTAGGGCTTAGTTGTTCAATAGAGGCGACGTAATCGTTATGGGGAACTTCGGATTTATACGGATTCTTTACGGTGATCGGCTTTTCTGTTCGATCGTTCCCACGCTTTGCGTGGGAATGCATCCTGTGACGCTCCGCGTCACGCCCCTTAACTGCGGACGCAGAGCGTCCAAGACGGCATTCCCACGCGGAGCGTGGGAACGATCATAACCTCACAAATTCCGACTATGCCGATAGTCGCTCACCGCCTCATACACCGCCTTGCGCAACCGGTTGATCCCACCAATCGGCCGATGCGCCTCCAGCCCGAACCACGGGTTGAACGACTGGTTATCACAGGCAAGATTCAACGCGGGCGTATCAAAGTCCTGTGCAGGAATCCGCACCTTGGCCACTGTCTCATAGGGCGCATCACTTTCCTTCCATTCGATGCTGGTGTCTTCGATCGGCATGAATTTCTGCGGATTTTGCCGCTGAATCTGCAACACAAAACACGCCGGTACACGGTCGGTGGACAGTTGCTGGTTCAGTGCGCTGCGCAGAAAGTTCGGCAGGTCCTGATTCTGCTTGGGCAACACATATTCCGGGCAACTCTGCGGGTCGGGTGCTACACGAAACTTGGCATTTGCCGCGCCAAATTTGTAGGGGGAAACCGAAAAGTACGTCGTCTGCGTCGGGCTCGCCGGAGCGGGCGCCAGGGTGGCCAGGGCGATAAACAGGTGGCGCACTTGCCAACTGCGCGGGTCGGCTTTAGGGAAGAACGCCAACACCTTTTTGCCGTCAGCCTGGGCGCCGATGTTCTGCGCGTATTCGGCCACATCACTGACAAAAAAGTTCGGGTGGCTGAACATCACAAAGTCTTGTTCGGTGCGCGTTTGTTGGTCGGCCATCAACTGTTTGCCTGGCACATCCAGCAGCTTGATCGCCATGCCTCGCGCATCGCGGATGCTGTCGAACTGCGGGTAGGCGTTGCCGTTGGACAGGCGCATCTGCGCCTGCCAGGTCTTGCCAGGTTCAGCGAATACGCCTTGGCGCAGCGCCGGGTCGAGGTCCGTCAGCACGCTGACTTCGGACTTAACGCAGCCGTGGGCCTTGGCATGCGCGTCACGCAGGTAGCGCGTGCCTTCGCGATGCTGATCGACGATGCGCACTGCCGTCTGGATGATGCCTTGGGTCATGGCTGTTTCGCCGGGCGGGATCTGTTCATCCGGCGACACCGGGCCGCTGTGTTGCCAGGCGAACCAGGCCGTGGCGAACAGCCAGCCCAGCAGCCCCAAACCCAGCAGCCACAGCAGGGTTTTACCGAGAAAGGCGCCCAGGCGTAGCCAGAGGCGTGCGAGCAGCGAACGTTGGTTGTATTGAGATCGGATAATCATGGCAGTGGTTGCTCCAGCGGGCCGCCCAGCACTTTGAGGTATTCCAGCAGCGCCCAGCGTTCCTGCGGCAGCAAGCCACGGCCGATCACGCCATTGCCACGTTTGCCATCACGGAATTCGTGACCGCTGTTGTGGTTGCCGGTTATTTTGGTATCGAACAAAAATGCGTTTTTGAACGCACCCGTTTCAAAGCCCAAATGACGCGGGTCGTAATTGAACGTGCCTTTGTAGAAGGTGGTGCTGCGCTCGTCCTGGGGCGAGAGCAATTGATAGATCGTCGGCACCGAGCCGTTGTGCAGTAATGGTGGTGTGGCCCATACGCCGGCCAGCGGTCGGGCCTTGTAGGCGCGCAATTCACGCACACCGATGGGCAGGCCAAAACCATTCAGGCCTGGGCGTTCGGCCGGGGTTACACCGGCGGCGCGGTAGGCGTGTGCTTCGACGAAGGCAGTGACGTAGGCCAGGCCTTGGGCCACCGACAGGTTGTGCAGGTCCAGCGGTGCGGTGGGCGTGGGGTGCAGCTCGACATTGAGCTTGGCCAGTTCCGCCGGGTCCCACTGCAGGGCGCTGAGGTCATAGCGCTGGTCGGCGATGTTATTGGCCGTGCCTGGGTCGGTACCGATGTAGTCCACGGGCAACATCTTCAGTTGCTGCACCGGGCGGCCGTTTTCCTGCGTGACTGCAGGCACATGGCAACCGGCGCAGTTCTCGGCGAACAGCGCGCGGCCTTGGGCGGCGAGGGGCTTGTCGATGGCGCCGAACAGGTCTTGCGGCCAGGTCGGCGGCTTGAGGCGTTGCAGGGTTTCTTCGATCCGGTTGAGGTCGCGCACGCGCACGCTGGAAGGGTAACGGGCATCGCCCTGGAGGGGTTGGCCGGCCGCGTCGAAAAAGGCCAGGGTCGCACCCACGCCCAAGGCCTCGCCGATGTTACGTGCCATGGGCTGCTGGGCCGAACCGTTCCATTGCACCCAGTCGAAGGTCCAGATATCCCACAGGTGCGGGTAGTCCACCGGCGCATTGGCGACCCGGTAGTTAGCCGGCGAGATAGCGTCGCCGAAGCTGGCATTGGCGATGCGGCCAAAGGCGTCAGTGCGGCCCGGTCCTTCTTCGGTGGGGTAGAGGCCACGGTGCGTGTCGTTCCAGGCGACTTTAAGGAACTGGTTCAGCGACTGCTTGAAGTCCTGACGCAGCTGTTGCTTGTTGTGATCGTCATAATCGTGGCCGAGCACGTTGTGGGCGAAGCGATCGAACTTCCAGGGCAGGTAATAGGTGGCGGCAAGACTGGCAACCAAGGCCTGGCCGAAACTGCCACCACGCAAGGTCGGTACGCTGGACGGCAGCACATGCTGGGCCGAACCGCCGTCGATGCGCAGCGCCTGGTTTTTGAAGTGCAGCTCGCCGGTGTGGCAGGCGGCGCAGGTGATGTCCAGGTACTGCACCTGGCTGCCGGCGTTCTGGTGCCGGGCGAAACCCACCGGCAGGTTGCCGGGGTTTTGTGCGCTGGGCACCTGCTTGGGATCGACCAGAAAGCCGAAGCGTGCGAGGTAGTCGGGTGTGGCAAAACGCCGGTCCGAAAAGGGCAGTTCGAGGGCGGTGAACCAATCGTAATGCAGGCCTTTTACCTGGGTGCCCTGGGGCGTGAAGTAGTAGGTCTGGCGATCGGCGTCGCTCCATTGTTGCTGATAGTGCACCTGCTCCACGGGCACGTAGTCCGGCAGCTTGGGGTTGAGGGCGTAATAGAAGACCACGCCCAGCAGCAAACCCAGGGCGAGCAATATCAGAAGTAAAACACGGGAAAAAATGCGCAAGATGGCTATCCTTGTCTCGGCCTTGTCGAGTTGTAGCGTTCTTATGCCATTGCGTCACAGGTGCGGCAAGTGGCCAGCAGCCTGGTTGCGAATGGTCCCGCGATCCTTCGCGGGCCTCCATAATGAATGAAAATGCTTTTAAACACGTGAACTTATCAGAAGTTTCCTGCTCACATGCCGGTAGCCATTGGTCGTGGCCGCCTGATAAGCTCGCGACTTTACTCGAATGCCCTTTTGGCGCACGAACAAGGAAATAGCATGAAACAGCATCGGTTGGCGGCGGCGGTGGCCCTGGTTAGCCTGGTACTTGCGGGTTGTGATTCGCAGACCAGCGTAGAGCTGAAAACCCCGGCGCAGAAAGCTTCCTACGGCATCGGCCTGAACATGGGCAAAAGCCTTGCTCAAGAAGGCATGGATGACCTGGACTCCAAAGCGGTAGCCCAAGGCATCGAAGATGCCGTCGGCAAGAAAGAACAGAAGCTGAAGGACGACGAACTGGTTGAAGCGTTTGCCGCACTGCAAAAGCGTGCTGAAGAACGCATGACCAAAATGAGCGAAGAGTCGGCAGCCGCCGGCAAGAAATTCCTCGAAGACAACGCCAAGAAAGACGGCGTAGTCACTACCGCTTCCGGTCTGCAATACAAGATCGTGAAGAAGGCCGACGGCGCTCAGCCTAAGCCGACCGACGTAGTGACTGTTCACTACACCGGCAAGCTCACCAACGGCACCACCTTTGACAGCTCCGTAGATCGCGGCAGCCCGATTGACCTGCCGGTCAGCGGCGTGATCCCGGGTTGGGTCGAAGGCCTGCAACTGATGCACGTGGGCGAGAAGGTCGAGTTGTACATCCCGTCCGACCTGGCCTACGGCGCACAGAGCCCGAGCCCGGCGATTCCAGCCAACTCCGTGCTGGTATTCGACCTGGAACTGCTGGCCATCAAGGACCCAGCCAAGGCTGAAGCCCCTGACGCACCTGCGGCGCCAGCTGCCAAGAAGTAATCGGCACCTGAACACACAACGCCCCGTTTTTACGGGGCGTTGTTGTTTCTGGCGTTTGCATGATTGTTCCCACGCTCTGCGTGGGAACACATCCGGTGACGCTCTGCGTCACATGTGCCTTGGGGCGGCATTCCCACCCAGAGCGTGGTAAGGATCGCAAATCCGACCGAACCCCTGGAAACTGTCACAGTCTGATATAAGACTCGAGCACGGGTAGCCGCACATCAATGCCAAGTCAATGAATTCTTGGGTTTTTTTTATGTGCGCAAAAAACGCCCGATCTGACTGCAAGCCTTGTAAATCGCGGCTTTCAGCCGATAAAACAGGCTCTGTTCACAAGGTTATCCACAATTTGTGTGGATAACCTTTTATGTCGCCTGGAACTGGAGTGACCGATGAAACCACCCTTCAATTTCACCCGTTTCCTGCCCATGGCCGCACGCTTGCTTGGTCGTGGCCGGTTGCCGACCCTGCTGTTCGCCGTGGCCGCCAAAGGCTCAAGCCAGGGCAATCGGCTGGGTAAACTCAAGGATGATCTCAAATTGCTCCAGGCCTTGTGCCTGGCTTACTGGCGCGGTGAGTATCGCGCCATAAGCCCCAAGGCGCTGATCTCGGTAGTGGCGGGGCTGATGTACTTCCTCAGCCCGATTGACGCGATCCCGGACTTTATCCCGGTGTTCGGCATGCTCGATGACATTGCCGTGCTGGCATGGGTCATGAAGACCCTGGACGGCGAACTGAGCGCGTTTCGCGCTTGGCGCGACGCCCAGCGCCCGGAAAAACTCGCGGTGGTTGAGCGGCTGCCTGCGACGCCTACGCTGTTGGCCCAGGAAAACCCGCAAAAAAACTGAACACGCTTATATCCCCCTGCGACCTTTGTGGCTGTTAGGATTACACTTCTAAGGAAAGAACTTACTTAGTAAGTGTTGTTATCCTACGGGGCAGTCATGGATATTCAGATAATTTCACGCGATGGCGCACCCGAGTATGCGGTGCTGCCATGGGACCAGTACCAGGCGCTACTAAAAGCAGCCGGTCAGCAACAGCCTGTCGCCACTCCTTCTTCTACCGCTCAGGTCGCGCCCGATCAGGCTTTACGCCCGCTCGCGGACCTGCGCGGCCTGCGTGAGGCCAAGGGCTTGGCCATTGAAAGCCTGGCCCGCACCGTGGGCATCAGCCCTTCGTACCTCGGATTGATTGAAAGTGGTGAACGCCAGCCGGATGCCGCCATCCGCCGCAGCCTGGCCTGGGAATTGGGCGTTGCAGGTTGGAGGGATGAATCTTGAGTCTACGAATCAGTCGTCAACATTGGGATGGGTTACTCAACGAACTGGACCAGGCGCGCCGCCAGCGCCATTTGCTCACCTACCGCGCGCTGCTGGAGCGCCTGCAATTTCCCACGCCGGCCATGCAAACCC
>NZ_VBVZ01000949.1 GCF_005863185.1 Pseudomonas edaphica | reverse complement strand
GTCCAGCGGCAGGATGTAGAAGCCATCGGTGCCGGGGCCGATGTTGTCGACGCCGCCTTCGGTGGCCAGGGCCGGCAGGCTGAGCAGGCTCAACAACGCCAGTTGCAGGGGGGGAAGTGCACAGGTGGGGTTCATGTCTGGCCTCTTTATTATTGTTAGGGCACCGCTGACGTTAGAAATATGCCTTCAGCGCCCGGCGGGGCAGGGTTTTGGCGGCCAGATAGGGGGACTTTGCCGGACAGGTTTCGCTCAGGATGCAGCGGCTCTTGCAAGCGCCTATGATTAACAGGATGTTTCTAAAACAAGAGCTGAAGTACTCAGTCGGGAACCCGTAAGCCATGCAAAGGAAAGCCGTTGACCCGCAATTTGAATTGGCGCTGGTGTCGCCCTTCCTGTTGCAGACCCTCGGGCACGTGGTAGCGCAAAATGGCGCGAATGCCGAAGCGTTGTGCCGAGGCCTGGGGTTTACCCTGGCCGACCTGGATGACCCGGCCCAGCGTATTTCCTATCGCCAGGCTGTGGCGATGATCCAGCGCGCACTCAAGGTGCTTCCCGATCAGGGGCTGGGCCTGTGGGTGGGGCATCAGAACGTGCTGGGCACCCTCGGCCTGCTCGGCCATGTGATCTCCCTGTGCAAAACCCTGCGCGATGCATTTGCCATTGGCGAGCGCCATCAGCACACCTCAGGCGGCATCGCCACCACCCGTACCCATGAGACCTTGGAAGAAGTACACGTCGACGTCGAATGCCTGCTGCCGTTTGCCGAGGTGCAGGTGTTTGCGGCCGAAGAGTTCTTCGCCAGCCTGATGGTGTATGGCCGCGCGCTCGTGGGGGAGACGTTTATGCCCCTGCGCATGGAGTTCGTGCACGCTGCGCCGCCTTACCAGGCTGAGTACCAACGCCTGTTTGGCGCGGATGTGCGCTTTGGCTGCCTGCACAATCGCATGGTGCTGGCCCCGCATTGGCTGGATAAACGCCTGCCTAATCACCACGCCTTGGCGTTGCGCCAGGCCCTGGAGTTGCTGGAGTTGGAGAGCGCGCAGTTGCACCAGAAGATGGACCTGATCCAGGCCGTTGAACGCGCTATTTCGCGGGATTTGCAGGGCAGCCAGCTGGAGAAGGTCGCCGGCGACTTGAACATGAGTGGGCGCACCCTGCGCAGGCGCCTGACCGAACACGGGCTGACGTTCGAAGCGTTGCAGGAGCAAGTGCGACGTGCACGTACCATGGGGTTGCTGGGGAATCCGGGGCTGTCGATCGAACGTATTACCGAGGAAGTCGGTTATAGCGATGTGCGCAGTTTTCGGCGGGCCTTCAAGCGCTGGACAGGGGTGAGCCCGAGTGCGTTTCGTGGCGAAGGAGGAGGGGCCTAGTCCTCGGGGGAGCCGATAAGCCTGCATGAAGAAGCCCCGAACCTGTCGGGGCTTTGTCCATCAACCCAAGGCCGCGAGCTGCGCCACGGTTTCCGGAAAGCGCGCCACCAGCCGAATCAAGGTGGTGGCCTGGGCGTTGGGCTTGGCCCGGCCT
>NZ_VBVZ01000948.1 GCF_005863185.1 Pseudomonas edaphica | reverse complement strand
AGGTGTCCGCATCGCAGGCAAGCCAGCTCCCACATTTGCATCTCTACATGACTTAAGTGCTTTATCGTCCAGCACTGCGCTCGGCATTGCGGATCGAAATCTGCGTATTCAACGTCCAGAAGTCATACAGCACCCCGATCAGGAACAAACCGCCGGTCAACAGGTAGATCAGGCCGGTGATCCATTTGCCCTGGTACATGCGGTGCAAGCCGAATACACCCAGGAACGCCAACAGAATCCAGGCCACGTTGTATTCGATCGGGCCGGCGGTAAAACGCAGGTCTGCTTCACGGTCCATGGCCGGGATCAGGAACAAGTCGATCAGCCAACCGATACCGAACAGGCCGAAGGTGAAAAACCAGATCGTCCCGGTCACGGGTTTGCCGTAATAGAAGCGATGCGCCCCGGTAAAACCAAAAATCCAAAGCAGGTAACCGATCACCTTGCTGTGGGTGTCTTGCTGCGTAACATCCTGTCGATAGGTGTTCATGGAGTACCTCTTTTGCCTCGATAGATAAATTTTTTCATTTTCTTTGTGACTTTTTTACGGGCGCCCGACGCACGGCAAATGGTATCTTCCCTCCCGCAAAGCCTTATGCCACCTGACTTCTGTAGGACAATAGCGGCAATTCGTCGCGTTTTTCCTGAGTTTGACCCCAGAGTTCAGTCGACAAACGGCCTGAGAACGACACAAAAAGCTGTTATAAAGTTGCGCGCAAACCTAAAAGAGCCACGCCTAATGCGACCATTTTTCAAGACATGGCTAACCATTTGCCTATTAATGCCACTGGCCGCCCACGCCACCAATCGTGAGCAACGTCTTCCTAACGTTAACGGTTTCACCCCTAAAGTTCACAGCACACCCAGCACTGCCAAGTCGGTAAAGCTGACCGTCAACCGCCCGACTCAAGTGAGCAAGGCCCACGGTAAAGCGATCCACACCCAACTGGCCGTCAACACCAAACAAAGCAGCAATGTCCTCAGCCGCGCCGTTAACGTGCTCGGTACTCCTTATCGTTGGGGCGGCAGCAGCCCAAGTAAAGGGTTCGACTGCAGCGGTTTGGTGAAATATGCGTTTAATGATGTAAAAGCGGTGGATTTGCCCCGCACCTCCAACGCCATGGCTGCCGGCCACGGCTTGAAGGTTGATCGCAAGGACTTGAAACCTGGCGACCTGTTGTTCTTCAAACTCAAGAGCCGCCAGGTCAACCACGTTGCCATCTACCTGGGCAACGACCGCTTTATCCACGCACCGCGCCGTGGCAAGTCGGTGAGCATCGACACACTGAAAAAGCCGTTCTGGGACAAGAACTACGTGATTGCCAAGCGTGTTCTGCCTAAAGAGCAGAATAACCTGCGGGTTGTTCAGCGCTGATCCCAGGCTGAATGCACTACAAAATGTGGGAGCTGGCTTGCCTGCGATGACGGTGTGCCAGTCGACAGAGATGTCGCCTGGCAGTTGGCTATCGCAGGCAAGCCAGCTCCCACATTTTGTAGTGCATTCAGCCTGGGATCAGCGCTGAACAACCCGCAGG
>NZ_VBVZ01000947.1 GCF_005863185.1 Pseudomonas edaphica | reverse complement strand
GATTTGGGGCGGCTTCGCCACCCAACGCAGGGCAAGCCTGCTCGCCACGGATTACTTTTCTCCAGTTCTATTTCTGACTCGACTTACTTGAACGCATCAGCCCAAAGACCTTGAAAGGCATGGCTCTAAAGAGGGCGCAACGGCAGTATCAGGCTCATGCGTGCGCCGCCCAGCGGGCTGCGGGTTACCGACAACTCACCGTGATGCCACTGGGTTGCGCGCTTGGCCAGCGCCAGGCCGAGGCCGAAGCCACTGGGTTCGTCGCCGCCCATGGCAAGCCGCACAAAAGGCTCGAAAATCTTTTCACGGTTCTCCGCCAATATACCGGGGCCATCATCGTCGACATGCAGCACCAAGTGCTGCTCACCCTGGTAGGTGGCGCTCACGCACACTCGATCACGCGCATAGGTGATGGCGTTGCTCAAGAGGTTACGCACGATCAAGTGCAGCAGGGCACGGTCGCCGATCAGTTCAAGCTGTGCAGGCTCGGTTTCCAGGCTTAATTGACGGTGGTGCCCATCCAGTAAGGCGAACTCCTGGTGCAGCCAATCACGCAGGTTGATGGGTTCGTGCTGCAAATCGGTCGGCGCGCCGGCCATTCGCGCGAAGGCCAAGCTGGCGCGAACCAGGGCTTCGAGTTCTTCGACATCGGTTTGCAAGCGCTCCTGAAGGCGTGCGCGGGTCGGCGGGTCTTCGCTCTTGCTCAGCAACGTAAGGGCGAAACGCATGCGCGCCAGCGGTGTGCGCAGTTCGTGGGAGACGGCTTGAGAGACTTCGCGATGGCGTTCGCTCATGGCGCTGATGTCCCGCGCATGCTGTTGCAAAGTCAGCAGCAACGGCGTCCATTCCTTGCCCAGGGCGGGCAGCATCACGTTTGGCGTGCGTGCCAGCGTGCCCAGGCACGTGTTGAGTGTGGCCAGGTCTTTGTTATGCCGTCGGTACGCACGCAAACCGAGGCCGAGCAACAGCAAAACCGGCAAGCCGGCGACACAGGCGGTCATCCAGAAAATCGGAAATTTCAGCAGGTCCTTGACCTCGGCACTGCCCCACATAGGGCCGAATCGGATCACGGTTTCGTCGTCCAGCGGGAAGTAGCTGATGTCTTCGTCGCTGTTCAGTGCCGGCTGCTGGTGTTCGAGCATGACCATGGCTTCGGGCGGCAATTCGACGTCGTCATACGGGATCAGCTCTACCGGGTACTGGAAGTGCGCGCGCAGGATGTCCATGCGCGCTTCACGTTTCTCGGCAGGCAAGCCTTTGAGCTGCTCGGCCACCAAATAGCCTGGGCCGGCCATCAAACGCAAAAAACTGTCCTCGCCGACAAACACCGAGGCGTTGGTGCACAGCCACAACAGATAAAGGGTCAAGCTCGTCCAGCCCGCGCCCGCCACGGCCACCATCCAGGGGCGCAGTTTAAACATGCTGGGCCGCCTGGGGGATTTCGACAAACAGGTAGCCTTGGGCCGTGATGGTCTGGATGGTCACCGGGCAGGCCAGGGTCATCAGCTTTTTGCGCAGGCGCGACACACGCATATCAAT
>NZ_VBVZ01000946.1 GCF_005863185.1 Pseudomonas edaphica | reverse complement strand
GGGCTCGCCCGCCCAGGAAGGGGAAAACCATGACACCTGAACGCTTTGCGCACTTGGCTGACGCCTACGGCGCCAGCCTGCATCGCTGGCCCAGCGCCGAACAAGCCGCCGCCCAGGCACTGCTCGACAGCGGCAACCCACGCGCGCGCGAGGCGTTGCGCGAGGTCGGTTGGCTCGACGCCCAGTTGGACAGCCATCCGCTGGTGTTCAACGAACCGGCGCTTGCACGACAGATTCGCGAGTCTGCACCGCGACGGCCGTCGTTCTGGGCACGCTATGCCAACTGGCTGTCGCCTGCCGGGTTGGTGGGCGTGGGCATTGCCGGCATCGCCGCCGGGGTACTGGTGGCGTCACTGAGTGTGCCGTTGCCGATGCTGTCATCCGACGTGCTGCCCAGCGTCTTCGATCAGGGCGACGCCGATGTCGTCTTCACCGTCAACGCCGAGGAAACCGAGCAATGACCCCAACTTCCCTTAAACCCTGGCTGGTTTTCTCGGTATTACTCAATGTGTTTTTGATCGGTGGCGTGGGCGGCGGCCTCTATCACTGGATGGCTACCGCCAAGCCCGCAGAAGCGGTGGTCAACCAGCACGGTCTGCGCCAGGCGATGATCAAGTTGCCGATGGAGCGGCGCAAGGAATTGCGCCAGTTGTTGCGCCACAACCGCGCCGACAGCCAGCCGCTGATCATGGCCGGTCGCGAAGCACGCCTGGGGGTGATCAAGCAGCTCGAAGCGCCGACGCTGGATCGCGATGCGCTGGTCACTGAACTGGCCAAGGCCCGCGAGGCAGATGCGGCGCTCCGGGCATTGGTGGACGCGACGCTGGCGCAGTTTGCGAGCAATTTGCCCCAGGATGAACGGCAAAAACTGGTCGAGGCGCTGTACCAGCGCGGGCAGGCCAAAAACCGCGAGAAACTGCCGCAGGTGGCGGGGACTAGACCGCGTTCCTGAGCGGTTGCTCACATCCATCTGATGCAATGCGATCCAAGTGTGGGAGCTGGCTTGTCGGGTCGCCGCATCGCTGCCTGCGTATCGAGCGCGCCGACGGAGTATTGCCACGAGCGTGTTGGCCTTGCGTCTCGACTCGCTGCAAGCGCTTGGGTACCTTGAGCACGGCGGCGTGTTGCCGTTTGTGATCCGTTAGACTGTGCAACGGACCCGTCAAGGAGCGCTCGATGATTGACCCGCAAGTACTGCAACAGTTGGCCCCGGATGGCGTACTGCGCGCCGCTATTAACCTTGGTAACCCGGTGCTGGCGCAGCGCGGCGCCGACGGCGAGCCGCA
>NZ_VBVZ01000945.1 GCF_005863185.1 Pseudomonas edaphica | reverse complement strand
CCGCTACCTTTCTGGCGAGCACCACCTATTTGCGCCGCCTTGGCCCGGCGATGCAAACCGGATGTACCGTTGCGCTGTTGCTGGGCTTGATGATTTTATCTGGCCTTGGCCATTGGATGCTGGCACGCGGGCGCGTTGCGTCCTCTGGATGGCAGACGGGCTATTTTGTCCTCTGCTTGATAGTGGTGACACCGACCATTCAATACCGGCCCCACGCGCTGGCTTATCTGTTGGGGGTTGTGTTTCCACTGCTGGGAATACTTCTGCTAAACACTTACCGCTATCACGACATGCGACTGAAACTGGCAAACATTCGCTGCCCGTAGCTCCCGCGCAGTCACGCGGGAGCACACCAGGCCTGCCCGCTACCGCTCGATCGAGCGGCTCCACCGCGCATTCCACTCCGGCCGCGCCTGGTTCACCTGGTCCCAATCAATCGAAATCGCTGTCTGCAAGTAACCTTGCATGGCCTCCACCCGCGCGCGGGTTTTGTCGGTGGTCGGCGTAGTCGGATTCGACGGGATCTGGTCACCTTCTTCCAGCGCCGGCGCCTGGGCTTGGGCGGTCAGCAAGAAGGCCGCAAGTTTCTGTGCCAGTTCCGGCTGGTCATTACGCGCAATGACACACTCGGCCACGTTGAGCACCACTGCGCCTTCCTTGGGCTGGGCGTATTCCATCGGGATGCCGAGCAATTGCTGCGTGGTCACTTGAGTCGGGGTGAGCGGGAAGATCGCCGCTTCGTCGGTCTGTACCATCTCGGAAATCTTCGCGGAACTGGCGATGTACTCCAGCACGTTGGGGCCGATGGTTTTTGGCCAGGCCTTGAAGCCCGGCTCCACGTTGGTCTCGGAGCCGCCCTGGATGCGGTTGAACATCAAGAAGCCGTGCAGGCCGAAGGTGGAGGAGGCCAGGGACTGGAACACCACCTTGTCCTTGAATCGCGGATTGGCCAGGTCCATCCACGAGGTGGGCGCGGCCCAGCCTTTTTCCTTGAACATCTTGGCGTTGTAGCCCAGGCCCGTGACGCCCAGGGTCACGGCAACCGCTTCATCCTTGATTTTGGCCTTGGCCGGGATCTGGTCCAGGGTCGGGTTGGGTGTGAGTTTTCCGCACAGGCCCATGGAAATGGCGCGGTACATGATGCCGTCGTCGAGGAACATCACGTGCATCTGCGGGTTGTCTTTGTTGGCCTGGACCTTGGCGAGGATGTCCGACGAGGTGCCGGGCACAATCACCACCTTGACGTTATTGGCCTTCTCGAACGCGGGCAGCACCTTGTCGGCGTACACCCGTTCCATGGTGCCGCCGTTCATGCCCAGGTATAGCGTTGGCGCGGCATGGGCGGTGGCGGTGAGCAAGGCGAGGGGCAAGCAGGACAGCGCGATACGTGGGTTCATGGGTTTTTCCTCTCAGGCTTGGAAACGACGAATGGAAAACGCTTCGATGGGTTGGCGGCTGGCGCCTGTGCAGACGATCTCTGCCAGGGCTTCACCGACGGCGGGGCCGAGCTGGAACCCGGCGCCGGCAAAGCCGAAACCGTGGAGCAGGCCAGGTTGGGTGCTGC
>NZ_VBVZ01000944.1 GCF_005863185.1 Pseudomonas edaphica | reverse complement strand
TCGTAGCTCTGACCCAAATCGATTCAAGGAGAAACACCCATGATCCCAGTAATCCTTTCCGGTGGTAGCGGCTCACGTCTTTGGCCGCTTTCCCGCAAACAGTTCCCCAAGCAATTCCTGGCCTTGACCGGCGAACACACACTGTTCCAGCAAACCCTGGAGCGCCTGGTGTTCGAAGGCATGGACGCCCCGATCGTGGTCTGCAACAAGGACCACCGCTTCATCGTCAACGAGCAACTGAGCACGCGTAAGCTCGAATGCCAACGCATCCTGATGGAGCCGTTCGGCCGCAACACCGCGCCGGCCGTGGCCCTGACTGCGATGATGCTGGTCAACGAAGGCCGCGACGAGCTGATGCTGGTGCTGCCCGCCGACCACGTGATCGACGACCAGAAAGCCCTGCAACGCGCCCTGGCCCTGGCCACCGTGGCGGCCGAGCGTGGCGAGATGGTGCTGTTCGGCGTGCCGGCAACCCGCCCGGAAACCGGTTACGGCTACATCAAGTCCAGCAACGATTCGCTGCTGCCCGAAGGCGTCAGCCGCGTGCAACAGTTCGTGGAAAAACCCGATGAAAAACGCGCCGTCGAGTTCGTCAAAAGCGGCGGCTACTTCTGGAACAGCGGCATGTTCCTGTTCCGCGCCAGCCGTTTTCTTGAAGAGCTGAAAAAACACGACCCGGACATCTACGACACCTGCGTGCTGACCCTGGAACGCAGCGAGCAAGATGCCGACACCGTGACCTTCGACGAATCTACCTTCGCCTGCTGCCCGGACAACTCCATCGACTACGCCGTGATGGAAAAAACCCAGCGCGCCTGCGTGGTGCCGTTGAGTGCCGGCTGGAGCGACGTGGGTTGCTGGGCCTCGTTGTGGGCGGTCAATGACAAAGACGTCAATGGCAACGTCAGCAAAGGCGACGTGGTCATCCAGGACAGCCGCAACTGCATGATCCACGGCAACGGCAAGCTGGTGTCGGTGATCGGCCTGGACAATATCGTGGTGGTGGAAACCAAGGACGCGATGATGATTGCCCACAAGGACAAGGTCCAGGGCGTCAAGCAGATGGTCTCCACCCTCAACGAACAGGGCCGCAGCGAAACCCAGAACCACTGCGAAGTCTACCGCCCGTGGGGCTCCTACGACTCGGTGGACATGGGCGGGCGTTTCCAGGTCAAGCACATCTCGGTCAAGCCGGGCGCGTGCCTGTCGCTGCAGATGCACCACCACCGCGCCGAACACTGGATCGTGGTCAGCGGCACGGCCGAAGTCACCTGTGACGACAACGTGTTCCTGCTCTGCGAGAACCAGTCCACCTACATCCCGATCGCCTCGGTGCACCGCCTGCGTAACCCGGGCAAGATCCCGTTGGAGATCATCGAAGTGCAATCGGGCAGCTACCTGGGCGAAGACGATATCGAGCGCTTTGAAGATATCTACGGTCGCTCGACGCCGGTTGAACGTGGCGTTTCGGTGAAAACTATCGCGCAGTAACACGGTCGTACAAGAAGCCCTCATCCAGCCCGTTGCGTCCCCTATCCGCAGTGGGCTGGGTGGGGGCTTTTTCTTGGG
>NZ_VBVZ01000943.1 GCF_005863185.1 Pseudomonas edaphica | reverse complement strand
TTGTTTAACCGCGTTTTTACTTCAAACTATTTTCCAGCCAGGCTTTGAGGTCCTGTATTTCAGCCGCGCTCACGGTATGCGGCATGCCCATATACCCATGAAACTCAGGCTTCAGCCCCAGCCCCAGCAACACCTCATTGGCGCGGGTGGCCGACGCATACGGCAGCGCCTGGTCCAAGGTGCCATGGCCGATAAAAATCGCCAGCTTATTCAATGACTCATCAGGCTTGAGCTCTGCCTTGAGCACCGGCAACACGCTGCCACTCAGCGCCGCAATCCCCCGCACCATGGCAGGCTTTCGCAAGCCCACCTCATACGCCATGATCGCGCCCTGGCTGAACCCCACCAGGAACACCCGATCGCTTTGTGTGTGGTACTTGGCCGTGGCCTTGCTGACAAAGTTTTCAATCAGCTGGGCGCTGCGCTGCAAATCCGCCGTCTCGCCGTCGTAATCACCCTCCCCGGGCTTCTTGGCAAACCAGCGATAACCACTGGGGTCCACCGGCATCGGCGCGCGGGCCGACAAATAGGTCCAGGTGGACGGCAACGCGTCCTTGATGCCAAACAAGTCTTCTTCGTTGCTGCCAAACCCGTGCAGGAAGATCACCAGCGGCTGGTTGCGCGCATCACTCTGCGTCTGCTCCAGGTAGGCCAACGGCAAGTCCGTGTGCAAGGCATCATCGGCGTGGGCGGCACCGGCGACTAACGCCAGCGTCAGGGCGAACAGTTTGAACATGGGCATCAACCTCAGGGTTTGCGCAACAGATACGTGTCCATGATCCAGCCATTCTCCAGGCGCGCAGCCTTGCGCACCCGTTGGATTTCGTCGGCCACTTCACTGACTTTGCCGCTGATCAGTATTTCATCCGGCGTGCCCAGGTAGGCTCCCCAGTAAATATCCATATCCTGGTCGGCCACAGTGCGGTAGGAGTCCTCGGCATCAAGCATCACCACCAAGGTATCGGCATCACTTGCCTGCCCCGCCGCCAGCCGGCGCCCGGTGGTGATCTCGATCGAGCGGCCGATACGGTTGAGCGCCACCTTATGCTGAGCCGCCAGGGCCTGCACGCTGGTGATGCCGGGGATCACTTCGAACTCAAACTCACAACGGCCGCTGGCCAGAATCGCCTGCAGGATGCGGATGGTGCTGTCGTACAGCGCAGGGTCGCCCCACGCCAGGAAAGCGCCCACTTCACCGTCGGCCATTTGCTCGTTGATCATGCGCTCGAAGGTCAGCTGCTTGTCGCGGTTCAGGTCCTGCACGGCGGTGGTGTAGTCGATATCACCGCGCACGCGCTCGGGGCAGTCGGCCTCGACGAAACGGTAACCGGGCTCGGTGATGTAGGTTTCGCAGATCTCACGGCGCAGGTCGATCAACTTGTCTTTGCTCTGGCCCTTGTCCATCAAAAAAAACACGTCGGTGCGGTTCAGCGCCTTTACGGCCTGCATCGTGATGTAGTCAGGGTTGCCGGCGCCAATGCCGATGATCAGGATGCGTTTCATGGGGTGCTCTCATTGCGGGGCGTGGATTTTGCCATGTTCATGGCACTCGGCGTGAGTTTCCAGGCGCAGGCGCCAT
>NZ_VBVZ01000942.1 GCF_005863185.1 Pseudomonas edaphica | reverse complement strand
GGTGATGCAATCGCAGGCAAGCCAGCTCCCACATTTTTGATCGAGTGTGGCTTCCAAGGCTGCCACAACCTTGTGTGGATACTCAGGCTGGCATAGGGCAATCTGCTTAAAAAAAAAGGAGTGCAGGCCATGCTGCCCAGTGCATTTGCGAGCTTTCTACAGACCAACCGCCCCAACAGCATCGAGCAACTATTGGCGGGGGTCGCGCAGTTGTTGCCCTTGCTCGACGTAATCCCCAACGCGGCGATTTTCATCAAGGATATCGACGCCCGCTACGTCCTCGCCAACCACACCCTGGTGCAACGCTGCGGCCTCAAACAGCTGCAGCCGCTGCTGGGTAAGACCAGCGCCGAAGTGTTCCCCGCACAATTGGGGCCGGGATACACCGAGCAGGACCGGCGCGTGCTGGAGCAGGGTTTTGTGCTCGAAGACCAGCTTGAGCTGCACCTGTATGGCAGCCGCGAACCGGGCTGGTGCCTGACGCACAAATGGCCGCTGTACAACGACAAGGGCGCGATCATCGGCCTGGCGGGTATTTCGGTGGACCTGCAATCGGCCAGCGAAAAGCATCCGGCCTACCAGCGCCTGGCCGCCGTGGATGAACACATTCGCCAACATTTCAACCGCCGTGTCACCCTCGGCGAGCTGACCCGCATTGCCGGGATTTCCGTGGCGCAACTGGAGCGCTACTGCAAACGTGTATTCCACCTCACACCCCGGCAGATGATCCAGAAGGTGCGCCTGGAGCATGCGCACCGGCTGTTGCACACCGACCTGCCGATCACCGAGGTGGCGTTGCAATGCGGCTACACCGACCACAGCGCATTTACCCGCCAGTTCAAGGCATTGACCGGGTTTACGCCCAGGCAGTACCGGCAATTGGAGTAAATGCAACGAATCAAGGCCTCCGCCGCTCCTATGCTTACCAATAACCTTTTCACGGCAAGAGGAAACAGGCTTATGACGGCGGCGGATAACGATCATGTGAACTGGCTGGTGCAACAATCCATGCTCAATGCGGCGCGTCAGCGGGCAAGGCTGTACAGCGGGCAAGGGCGTTTGTGGCAGCAGCCGTATGCGCAGACCCGGCCGCGTGATGCCTCAGCGTTGTCGTCGGTATGGTTCACCGCTTATCCGGCCTCGATTGTGACCCGTGAGAACGGCACGGTGCTCGAAGCCCTGGGCGATGAAAGCCTGTGGCAGGCGTTGTCGAAGATAGGCATCCAGGGCATTCACAACGGCCCGTTGAAAAAGTCCGGCGGGCTCGACGGTACACGGCATACGCCGACCATCGATGGCAATTTCGACCGCATCAGCTTCGAGATTGACCCACAGCTGGGCACCGAAGCGCAGTTGCAGGCCCTGACGCGCATGGCCGCCGCGCACAACGCGGTGATCATCGACGATGTGATCCCCTCCCACACGGGCAAGGGCGCGGACTTCCGCCTGGCAGAGATGGCGTACGAGGATTATCCGGGGCTCTACCACATGGTCGAGATCCGCGAGGAAGACTGGCCCTTGCTGCCCGACGTTGCCGAGGGGCGGGATGCGCAAAACCTCAGCCCCGCGCAGGTGGATGCGC
>NZ_VBVZ01000941.1 GCF_005863185.1 Pseudomonas edaphica | reverse complement strand
CAGTGTGCCCACGGCCACTTTCAACGCATGGTTGGCGCCACGTTCTTCCCAGGTGATCGACAGGCGCTCGATGGTCATGGTCAGAATCACCATCGGGAACAGTGCTACCGACAACCCGCGTTCCAGGCCCAGCTTGTGGCTGAACAGGCTGATGGCCGCAATCAGCACCACCACAAAGGTCAGCACCACCGAGAGCCTCGGCAGCATCTGCAGCTTCAAGTGTTCCAGGTACGATCTGAGCGACAGGCCCAGCGCGGTGATGATAGTAAACAGCGCAATGCCGAAGCCCAATTGCGTCTCGCGAAACGCCAGGGCGATCAGTACCGGGGTGAAGGTGCCCAGGGTTTGCAGGCCGATCAGGTTGCGCAGGATCAGAATCACCAGCACGCCGATGGGGATCATTACCATGATCATGAAGGTTTGCTGGGTTTGCAGCGGCAGGCCGTACAACGAGTATTCGAGGAAATTGGCGTCGGTGTTTTCGTCCGTCAGCTTGGCCAGGCGAATCGCGTTCATCTCGCTGTTGTTGAGGCTGAAGGTTACTGCGGCCTTCTTGCCGCCATCCACCGTGATCAGGTTTTCATCGCCGGTCCACCACAGCAGCCGGTCGGACGGCAGGCCTTGCTCGCCGGTTTCCGGGTTGAAGTACAGCCAGTCATTGCCGTTGAAGCTGCGCAACCACAGTTCCGGAGTTTGCGGCTGGTCGGCGACTAGCCGGATGGTGTGGACTTTTTCCACCGGCACATGGGCGATGGACAGCAACAGTTCGACGATCTTGGCTTTGTGTGGCGTGGACGGGTCGCCCGCCAGCAATAGCTTTACATTGTCGTCGTTGAGGTTGTTGGTGCGCTTGATCGCCTCGGTGATAAAGGTCTCGACGTCGGCCGAATGCTGGCGGATCGGCGCCAGCAGGGCTTCGGCGGCGATTTTTTCCGGGCCTTCGACGGCGATGCTGTCACGGAAGGTCGGGCCTTTGACCTTGACCTTTTCACCGCTGTAGCGCTTGGTCAGCACCAGGCGGTAATACAGGGTCTGCTTGCCTTTGGCCCGGCGCGCCGACCAGGTGACCTTGCGGTTGCCGTCGGTGCGGTTGACGCTCACGCCGTAGTTATTGGAAATAAAGCTTTCATTGAGACTGACGAAGTCGCGGCTCAGGGGCGGCACGAACATCGAGATCTTCACCGGGTCCTTGGGGTTGGCGACGAACTCGACCTTGGCGTCGATGTTCCACAGGTCGTCGGTGGCGTCTTCGGTGACGGGAATTCCCAGCACGAAAATCTGATAGGCGGTGACCGAAATACCCAACACCACCAGGATGGTGATCAGGATTCTCAGGTGCAGGGTCAGAGAGCGCATTCGGTTTACTCGGCGGTATGAGCGTCGGCGGCGCAGGCGGGTTTGCCCGCTGCGTATTTAAGACTGGGGTCGACCAGCGCATCAAAGCGTTTCAACGCTTCGGAGCCGATCAGCAGCGGGTATTGGAAGGCGCTGCGGTCAGTCAAGTTCACTTCGATGCTGCGTAAAGCGGTGCCCATGCAGATATCCAGGGAGATCACTGGGCGGGCGGTGTAGTTCTTGTCCTCAT
>NZ_VBVZ01000940.1 GCF_005863185.1 Pseudomonas edaphica | reverse complement strand
GTCAAAGACTGTGCCTTGAGCTGCGCCAGCGCCGGGTCACGCCGGTCCCTTGGGTGTGGCAGGTTGACTGCCAGTTCCCGGCGAATACTGCTCGGCCGGTTGTCCATCACCAGCACCCGGTCACTCAAGTACAGCGCCTCGTCGACATCGTGGGTCACCAGCAGCAAGGCAATCCCATGGTGCTCGGCCAGTTGCAGCAGCAAGTCCTGCAGTTTCATGCGGGTAAAGGCATCCACTGCGCTGAACGGCTCATCAAGCAATAACACCTGCGGGCGTGAATACAGCCCGCGTGCAATGGCCACGCGTTGCGCCATGCCGCCGGACAAGGCTTTGGGCAGCGCCTGGGCGAAGCCGGTGAGGCCGACTTCTGCGATCAACTGGGTAACCCAGGCCTTGTCATAGTGGTTGTCATCGCGCAAACCGATGTTCTGTTCCACCGTCAGCCAGGGCATCAGCCGTGGTTCCTGGAACACAAAGGCAACTTCGCCTTCGGGGCTGCGCAGTTCGCCCTGGAAGTCGGTCTCCAGGCCGGCGACGATGCGCAACAACGTGCTTTTGCCACAACCGCTGGGCCCGAGCAGGCTGACGGTTTCGCGCGGTAGCAGCGCCAACTGCACGTTGTTCAGCACCGTAATGCCGGCAAAGCTTTTGCGCGCCACGCGAAGCTCCAATAACGCTTGCATACTCATTGCTCCGCGCCTTCGCCTGTGAAGGTGTCGCGCCAGGCCAGGCAGCGTTTCTCCAAGGCTGCGAGCAGGCCATCGCTGAGCTTGCCCAGCAGTGCCAACACGGTAATGGCGGCCAGCACGATGTCTGGCCGTGAGGTTTCCCGACCATCGCTGAGCAAGTAACCGAGACCCTTGGTGGCCGCGATCAGTTCGGCCGCCACCAGGAACATCCACGCCAGGCTCAAGCCGCTGCGCAGCCCCGTGAACAGGCCGGGCAGGGCGGCGGGCAGCAGAATCCGGCGCACCAGGCGTGCTCGGCTGAAACCGTACATTTGCCCGACTTCCACCAGCTTGCGATCAATATCGCGAATCGCCGCGACACCGTTGAGGTACACCGGAAAGAACGCGCCAATCGCGATCAGCACGACCTTGGAGGTTTCATCGATACCCAGCCACAGCAGCAACAGCGGCACCCAGGCCAGGCTCGGAATCGAGCGCAGCCCGGCGAAGGTCGGCTCCAGATACGCTTCGGCTTCACGGCTCAACCCCACCCAGGCGGCAAACACCAGCGCCAGGCTGGCACCGATGGCAAACCCCGCCAGTACCCGCAGCAGGCTGGCGCTGATGTGTTTCCACAACGCGCCTTCGGCCAGGTCGGTGAGGGTCACTGCGATGTCGCTGGGGGCCGGCATCTGGTAGGACGGCAGCCAGCCGATGCGTACCACGCCCTCCAGTACCAGCAGGATCAGTACCGGCAGCACCAGGCCCTTGAGCCGTTTTGGCCAGGCGCTTCGGTTGATCACCACGGGTGCCGGTAGCGGCAGTGCTTGGCTTTTATCGGTCATCACGCCTCCCTTAAGGCTTGGGCAGGGTTTGGCCAAACGAAGTGTCGATCAACTGATCGATCACGGGGTCGACATCCACGCCACGAC
>NZ_VBVZ01000093.1 GCF_005863185.1 Pseudomonas edaphica | reverse complement strand
GCATAACCCGCATCCACGAAGCGGTACATCAGGTGTTCATCGCGCCCGCTGGGGATGCCCAGGCGGGTGGTCTGGATGATTTGCGTCGGGGTTTGGCCCACGTCTTCAACAAACAGCAGTTCCTGATCGAAGCGCTTGGCGTCCCACATCGGCACTTTCAAGCCCAGGGCTTTGCACAGCAGCGTTTGGCCGGCGCAGAGTTTTTGCGAGGGGCGTGGGTGGCCATTGGCGTCCGGGTTGTTGAGCAGCATCTGCGCCAGGCTCGCCGGGCCGGACAGCTCATCGACCCACGGATAAGCCGATTTGATCAGCACCGCATTGCCGGGGCCGTGAGCGCTGAAGTTCAGTGAATCGCCGCCACGGGCGTAGTACATGTAGATGTGCCCACCATCCAGAAACAAAGCCTTACGCTTTTCTGTGTAACCGAGTGAGGCATGGCTGCCTTTTTCGGCCACGTAATAGGCTTCGGTTTCGATAATTCGCGCCGAAAGCCAGGTTTCACCGACGCGGTGGCGGATGACTTTGCCGAGCAATTCGCGCGCAAGAATTTGCGCGTCACGGTCGAAGAAGCTGTCGGGCAGGGCGCTGGCAGGCAGTTGGGGGGCACAAATGGACATGGCGGCAAAGGTTAATACGGCTAAATGTGACCGAATAATAACAACTCCCACCTTAATTACCGCTGAACCCCAAGTTTTTACAGTTCATTTCGACCATCCGCCCCTCACCGCTGTCAGTCGGGCGGCGTCACAGCTATAATCTGCCGCTTTCCTCTTTGCCAAGACTCCCTGACCATGACTGAGTCCGTTCTTGACTACATGACCCGCCTGGGTCGCGCTGCCCGGCAGGCCTCGCGGTTGATCGCCCGTGCGAGCACTGCGCAGAAGAACCGCGCCTTGCTGGCTGCCGCCGATGCTCTGGATGCTTCGCGCTCCGAGCTGGCCGCCGCCAACGAACTGGACCTGGCCAACGGCCGCGCCAATGGCCTGGAACCGGCCCTGCTGGACCGTCTGGCGCTGACCCCGGCACGTATCGACGACATGATCGAAGGCCTGCGTCAGGTGGCCAAGCTGCCTGACCCCATCGGTGAAATCCGCGATATGCGCTACCTGCCCTCCGGCATTCAGGTCGGCAAGATGCGCGTGCCGCTGGGCGTGATCGGCATCATCTATGAGTCGCGCCCGAACGTGACCATCGACGCCGCGAGCCTGTGCCTCAAGTCGGGCAACGCCACCATCCTGCGTGGCGGTTCCGAGGCCATTCATTCCAACCGCGCCATTGCTGTGTGCATCCAGCAAGGCCTGGCCGTGGCCGAGCTGCCGGCTGAAGTGGTGCAGGTGGTGGAAACCACCGACCGCGCCGCCGTAGGCGCGTTGATCACCATGCCGGAATTCGTCGACGTGATCGTGCCGCGTGGTGGCAAGAGCCTGATCGAACGCGTCAGCCGTGATGCCAAGGTGCCGGTAATCAAGCACCTGGACGGCGTGTGCCATGTGTACATCGACATCGCGGCCGACCTCGACAAGGCGATCCGCATCGCCGACAACGCCAAGACCCACCGCTACGCGCCATGCAATACCATGGAAACCCTGCTGGTACACGCTGGCATTGCCGAGCGCGTGCTGCCGCCGCTGGCTGCCATCTACCGTGACAAGGGCGTGGAACTGCGTGGCTGCGAACGCACCCGTGCACTGCTGGGCGCGGACGTGATCGAAGCGACTGAAGACGACTGGTACACCGAGTACACGGCGCCGATCCTGTCGATCCGCATCGTTGATGACCTGGACCAGGCCATCGAACACATCAATAAATACGGCTCCAAGCACACCGACGCTATTGTTTCCGAGCATTTCAGCGATGCCCGGCGTTTCCTCACCGAAGTGGATTCCGCCTCGGTGATGATCAACGCCTCGACGCGTTTTGCCGACGGCTTCGAGTATGGCCTGGGGGCGGAGATCGGCATTTCCACCGACAAGCTCCACGCACGCGGCCCGGTTGGCCTGGAAGGCCTGACCAGCGAGAAGTACGTGGTGTTCGGCGACGGTCATGTGCGCACTTGATGGGTAAACGCATCGGGCTGCTCGGCGGCACCTTCGACCCCGTGCACATCGGCCATTTGCGCAGTGCCCTGGAAGTCGCGGATGCCCTCGCGCTGGATGAGTTACGCGTGATGCCTAACGCGCGGCCACCCCATCGCGATATGCCGCAGGTGTCTGCGCAGCAACGCCTGGAGATGGTGCGCCTGGCTGTAGAAGGTATACCGCCGCTGGTGGTGGACGACCGCGAACTCAAACGCGATAAACCGTCCTACACTGTCGACACCCTGGAACTGATGCGCGCCGAGTTGGCCGCAGATGACCAGTTGTTTCTGCTTTTGGGCTGGGACGCATTTTGCGGCCTGCCCTCTTGGCATCGCTGGGAGGAACTCCTCCAGCATTGCCACATCCTGGTTTTGCAACGCCCGGATGCCGACAGCGAACCGCCGGATGCCTTGCGCAACCTGCTGGCCGCGCGGTCGGTAAGTGACCCCTTGGCCCTGACCGGGCCGAACGGGAATATTGCATTCGTCTGGCAGACCCCGCTTGCGGTGTCCGCCACCCAGATCCGTCAACTGCTGGCCAGCGGGAAGTCGGTACGTTTCCTGGTGCCTGACGCGGTCCTGGCCTACATCGATGCGCACGGGCTTTACCGTGCGTCGAACTAAAAGGCGCGCTTGATCGCACGAACATTCGTGCAGCGGGCGCCCGAACATACGAGCAAAACGAGTTTTATATGACGAACAAAGACGTAAGCAAAGTTAAGCGCAAAGGCACTTTCAAAAGCGCCCCGCTGCCAGTAGAAGCGCACACCGGCCCTGAGCTGGCTGGCGAAGAGCTGGTAAAAGTCGCCGTGGCTGCCCTGGAAGACGTTAAAGCCCAGGACATCCAGGTGCTGGACGTGCGCGACAAGCAAAGCATCACCGACTTCATGATCATTGCTACCGGTACTTCCAACCGCCAGATCGGCGCGATGCTCGACAAGGTTCGCGAAGCCGTCAAAGCCCAAGGCGTCAAGCCACTGGGTGAAGAAGGCAAGGGCGACAGCGACTGGGTACTGCTGGACATGGACGACGTGATCGTTCACATGATGACCAGCAACGCCCGCCAGTTCTACGACCTGGAGCGTCTGTGGAAAGGCGCCGAGCAGAGCCGTGCGGCTGATGGCAAGCACCACAGCCCGGAAGTGGGCCATGCGCACTTCGACAAGCTCAACAAAGACCAGGAATAAGGAACGGCTGTGCGCCTGCGTCTGATCGCTGTCGGTTCACGCATGCCCAAGTGGGTGGAAGAAGGCTGGCACGAGTATGCCAAGCGTCTGCCCGCTGAGCTGTCGCTGGAGCTGGTGGAAATACCGCTCAACACCCGGGGCAAGAATGCCGATGTGGCGCGCTTTATCCGTCAGGAAGGCGAAGCCATGCTGGCCAAGGTCGGCCCCAACGAGCGCATCGTCACCCTCGAGGTGCACGGCAAGCCCTGGAGCACCGAGCAGTTGGCGGTGGAACTGGACCGCTGGCGCCTGGACTCGCGTACCGTCAACTTCATGGTCGGCGGCCCGGAAGGGCTGGCGCCGGAAGTCTGCGCGCGGGCGGACCAGCGCTGGTCGCTGTCGGCACTCACGTTGCCGCACCCGTTGGTAAGGATTCTGATCGGTGAACAGCTGTATCGCGCCTGGACAGTTCTGTCCGGGCACCCTTACCACAAATAATCTGCGCCATTGCCGATGACCCAGCCGATCCGCATCAAGGACCACGAGAAAGACGCACGTCTGGTACGTTCGCGCGTGGTGTTTGGCGCTTTTTTGGTGGTGGGCTTGATTGCGGTGCTGATTGCGCGCCTGTATTACCTGCAGGTGATCCAGTACGACTATCACTCCACGTTGTCGGAAAACAACCGGGTGCATGTGCAGCCGATCCCGCCGACCCGCGGGCTGATTTTCGACCGCAATGGCGTGGTGGTGGCAGACAACCGGCCCAGCTTCAGCCTGAGCATGACCCGCGAGCGTTCCGGCGACTGGCAGCAGGTCCTCGACGTAATCGTCGAGGTACTGCAACTGACGCCGGAAGACCGCGTGATCTTCGAAAAACGCATGAAGCAGGGGCGTCGGCCGTTCGAGCCGGTGCCGATTCTGTTCGAGCTCAACGAAGAGCAGATCGCGCGCATTGCGGTGAACCAGTTCCGTTTGCCAGGTGTGGAAGTGGTGGCGCAGTTGGTGCGGCATTACCCGCAAGGGGCACACTTTGCGCACTCCGTCGGCTACATGGGGCGCATCAACGAGAAAGAGCTGAAAAGCCTCGATCCGGTGAATTACAGCGGCACCCACCATATTGGCAAAACCGGCATCGAACGCTTCTACGAGCCGGAGCTGCACGGCCAGGTGGGTTACGAAGAAGTTGAGACCAACGCCCGTGGCCGCGTGCTGCGTGTGCTCAAGCGCACCGACCCGATCCCTGGCAAAGACATTGTGCTGAGCCTGGACATCAAATTGCAGGAAGCGGCGGAGATGGCCCTGGGCGGTCGTCGTGGCGCCGTCGTCGCGCTCAACCCGGCCACCGGCGAAGTGCTGGCGATGGTCAGCCAGCCGAGTTTCGACCCGAACCTGTTTGTGACCGGTATCAGCTTCAAGGCCTATGCCGAGTTGCGTGATTCCATCGACCGGCCGTTGTTCAACCGTGTACTGCGCGGGCTGTACCCGCCGGGTTCGACCATCAAGCCGGCGGTGGCGATTGCCGGTCTGGATTCGGGTGTGGTCACGGCATCGAGCCGCGTGTACGACCCTGGCTACTACATGCTGCCCAACTACGATCACAAATACCGTAACTGGAACCGCACCGGTGACGGCTATGTCGACCTGGACACCGCAATCATGCGCTCCAACGACACCTATTTTTATGACCTGGCCCACAAGCTGGGGATTGATCGGCTGTCTGCCTATATGGGCAAGTTCGGCCTCGGTCAGAAAGTCTCCCTGGATATGTTCGAAGAATCCCCTGGCTTGATGCCGTCGCGGGAGTGGAAACGCGCGACCCGTCGTCAGGCATGGTTCCCGGGCGAAACCCTGATCCTCGGCATCGGTCAGGGCTACATGCAGGCCACACCGCTGCAACTGGCCCAGGCCACCGCGCTGGTGGCCAACAAAGGCGTGTGGAACCGCCCGCACTTGGCCAAGACCATCGAAGGCCAGAAGCCTGTGGATGAAAACCCGATTCCGGACATCGTGCTGCGCGACCCGTCCGACTGGGCCAAGGTCAACCACGGCATGCAGCAAGTGATGCACGGTGCCCGTGGCACGGCGCGCAAGGCCGCGGCGGGCGCGCAATACCGCATTGCCGGCAAAAGCGGTACGGCCCAGGTGGTCGCGATCAAGCAGGGTGAGAAATACGACCGCTCCAAGGTTCAGGAGCGTCACCGCGACCACGCCTTGTTTGTCGGCTTTGCGCCGGCCGACGACCCGAAAATCGTGGTGGCGGTGATGGTCGAGAACGGCGAGTCCGGCTCTGGCGTCGCGGCGCCTGTGGTGCGTCAGATCATGGACGCTTGGCTGTTGGCCGACGACGGCAGACTCAAATCCGAATATGGTGGCCCCCCTTCAAGCACCGAGGTTACGGCCCGTGAAGAGTAATTTTGACCGCATCCTCTCCAGTGAGGATGTGATGCGTCGGCGTGCGACGTTGCTGCAGCGCCTGCACATTGATGGCCCGTTGCTGATCCTGCTGTTGACCTTGGCGGCCGGCAGCCTGTTCGTGCTGTATTCGGCCAGCGGCAAGAACTGGGACTTACTGATCAAACAGGCGTCGTCGTTCGGCCTGGGTCTGTTGTCGATGGTGGTTATCGCCCAGCTGGAGCCACGCTTCATGGCGCGCTGGGTGCCGCTGGGGTATGTCGCCGGTGTTTTGCTGCTGGTGGTGGTGGACGTAATGGGCCACAACGCCATGGGCGCGACCCGCTGGATCAACATTCCGGGGGTGATTCGCTTCCAACCGTCGGAATTCATGAAGATCCTGATGCCGGCGACCATCGCCTGGTATTTGTCCAAGCGCACCTTGCCGCCGCAGCTCAAGCACGTGGGCATCAGCCTGATATTGATCGGCGTGCCGTTCATTTTGATTGTGCGCCAGCCCGACCTCGGCACCTCGCTGCTGATCCTGGCGGGCGGGGCGTTCGTGTTGTTCATGGGCGGCCTGCGCTGGCGCTGGATCCTCAGCGTGCTGGCGGCGGCGATCCCGGTGGCGGTGGCCATGTGGTTCTTCTTTATGCATGACTACCAGAAGCAGCGGATCCTGACCTTCCTGGATCCGGAAAGTGACCCGCTGGGCACTGGCTGGAACATTATCCAGTCCAAGGCGGCAATTGGTTCCGGCGGCGTATTTGGCAAAGGTTGGTTGCTGGGCACCCAGTCACACCTGGACTTTTTGCCCGAAAGCCACACCGACTTCATTATTGCGGTAATGGGCGAAGAGTTCGGCCTGGTGGGCATTTGCGCGCTGTTGCTGATCTATTTGCTGCTGATTGGTCGCGGCCTGGTGATTACCGCCCAGGCGCAGACGCTGTTTGGCAAATTGCTCGCCGGCAGCCTGACCATGACTTTTTTTGTTTACGTTTTCGTCAACATCGGTATGGTCAGTGGCCTGTTGCCGGTGGTTGGGGTGCCGTTGCCGTTCATTAGCTACGGCGGAACTTCGCTGGTGACATTGATGTCAGCGTTTGGGGTTTTGATGTCGATTCACACGCATCGCAAGTGGATCGCGCAGGTTTGAATAAGGTGAAGATGTCAATGCAAGTAATGCGCGGCTGGGCGACTCGGCACGCGTCCTGGATGGGCCTGATTGGGCTGCTGGGCGCGACGCAAGAGGTGCAGGCCGGTGACTACGATGGTTCACCCCAGGTCGCCGAATTTGTCGGTGAAATGACCCGCGACTACGGTTTTGCCGGTGAACAACTGATGGGCGTGTTCCGTGAAGCCCAGCGCAAGCAGGCGATCCTCGACGCGATCTCGCGTCCCGCCGAGCGCGTCAAACAGTGGAAAGACTACCGCCCGATGTTCCTCACCGACGCCCGTGTGGCGCGGGGCGTGGACTTCTGGCGCCAGCACGAAGCGGTGCTGGCCCGCGCCGAGCAGGAATACGGCGTGCCGGCCCAGGTGATCGTCGCCATCATCGGCATCGAAACCTTCTACGGGCGCAACACCGGCAGTTACCGGGTGATCGACGCCTTGTCGACCCTGGGCTTCGATTACCCGCCACGTGCCGAGTTTTTCCGCAAGGAGCTGCGTGAGTTCCTGCTGCTGGCCCGTGAAGAACAGGTCGACCCGTTGACCCTCAAGGGCTCCTACGCTGGTGCGATGGGCCTGCCGCAGTTCATGCCGAGCAGTTTCCGGGCGTATGCGGTGGATTTCGACGGCGACGGCCACATCAATATCTGGAGCAACCCGGACGATGCCATCGGCAGCGTGGCCAGCTACTTCAAGCGCCATGGCTGGGTGGCCGGCGAACCGGTGGTGATCCGCGCCGATGTCACCGGCGAGCGCGCCGACGAAGGTTTGACCCAAGGTATTGAGCCGGTCAAGACCGTCGGGGAGTTGCGAGCGCTGGGCTGGTCGAGTCAGAATGCGCCACGCGATGATATGCCGGTGACGGCGTTCCGCCTCGAAGGCGCAAACGGCCCGGAATACTGGATGGGCCTGAAGAATTTTTACGCAATCACGCGTTATAACCGCAGTGTGATGTACGCCATGGCCGTGCATCAGCTGTCAGACATGCTGGTCCAAGCACGGGGCAACAAGTAATGCGGGTATCGCCGTTCCAAAAACCGCTCAAGCTGGTGGCGTTCGCCGCGTTGTCCTTGCTGGTTGTCAGTTGCTCCTCCACCACCAGCCGTGCTCCGGCGCCGAAGGGCGGCGCTGTCGTTCGCGCCCAGCCGGGCCTGGACATCAACCGCGCGCACAAAGACGGCGCGCCGTGGTGGGATGTCGACGTATCAAAGATCCCGGATGCCACGCCGACCCTGCACACCGGGCCTTATAAAGCCAACCCGTATACCGTGCTGGGCAAGAATTACTTCCCGCTGCAGGAATCCAGGACCTACTCGCAAACGGGCACGGCGTCCTGGTACGGCACCAAATTCCATGGCCAGAACACCGCCAACGGCGAAGTGTATGACCTGTACGGCATGAGCGCGGCCCACAAGACTTTGCCGCTGCCCAGCTATGTACGCGTGACCAACCTGGACAACCACCGCACGGTGATCCTGCGGGTCAACGACCGTGGGCCGTTCTATTCGGACCGGATCATCGACTTGTCCTACGCCGCCGCGAAGAAACTCGGTTATGCCGAAACTGGCACCGCGCGTGTGAAAGTCGAAGGTATCGACCCGGCGCAGTATTGGGCTCAGCGTGGCAAACCGGCGCCATTGATGCTCAACGAGCCGCAAACCCCGCAACCGCAAGTGACCGCCTCGGCGGGCAAGATCGAGCAGTGGACACCGCCACCGGCGCAGCACGCACCCGATACGGTCGTGGTGCCGCATGCAGCGCCAGGCGCATCTACAGTCGGCGGCCAGTACCTGCAGGTCGGCGCTTTCGCCAACCCGGATGCGGCAGAACTGTTAAGGTCCAAGCTCAGCGGTATGGTCAGCGCGCCAGTGTTTATCAGCTCCATCGTGCGTAACCAGCAAACCCTGCACCGTGTGCGCATGGGCCCGATTGGTTCGCCAAGTGAAGTGGCGCACGTGCAGAACAGTGTGCGCCTGGCCAACCTGGGGCAACCCAGTGTCGTCACGGCTGAATAAGTAAAAGGATTGATGGTTCAGGTTCGCCTGAACCGAGGTTGTTGGCTCGTTGAACAATAAAAACCCAGGGGCAAGGGGTGAGCGGGCAACCGAACACGCGACAGTCTGGCAGCGGGCTGTCTGAATAGTTTTGCCCGCGAGGGCAAGTTTCCATAAGCAATTTCGAGAGACGGATGAACATCACCACCTTAGCCAAACGCACGTGCCTGCTTCTTTCGCTGATCATCACCCCGGCCGCCTGGGCGGTTGAAATGGTGCCAGCTTCCCCGCAATTGGCCGCCAAGGCCTGGGTCCTCATGGATGCCGCCAGCGGCAACGTGCTGGTCGAGAACAACGGTGACCAGCGCCTGCCCCCGGCCAGCCTGACCAAGCTGATGACAGCCTACATCGCGACCCTGGAAATCCGTCGCGGCCAGATCGGCGAGAATGACCCGGTTACCGTCAGCGAAAACGCATGGCGCACCGGCGGTTCGCGGATGTTCATCAAGGTCGGTTCGCAGGTTACCGTCAGCGACCTGCTGCACGGCATCATCATCCAGTCCGGTAACGACGCCAGCGTGGCCCTGTCCGAGCACATCGCCGGCAGCGAAGACGCGTTCGCCGACTTGATGAACAAGACCGCCGGCGACCTGGGCATGACCAACAGCCACTTCATGAACCCGACCGGCCTGCCGAACCCGGAGCACTACTCGTCGGCTCACGACATGGCCGTGCTGGCTCGCGCGATCATCCGTGTCGACCCGGTGCACTACGCGATCTACTCCCAGAAGGAATTCTTCTGGAACAACATCAAGCAGCCTAACCGTAACCTGCTGCTGTGGCGTGACAAGACCGTCGACGGTCTGAAAACCGGCCACACCGACGAAGCCGGCTACTGCATGGTGTCGTCCGCCGTACGTGACGGCCAGCGCCTGATCGCCGTGGTATTCGGCACCAACAGCGAGCAGGCCCGTGCGGCCGAGACGCAAAAACTGCTGACTTACGGCTTCCGCTTCTTCGAAACCCAGACCTTCTACCAGAAGGGTGCCGAGCTGGCCCAAGCCCCGGTATGGAAAGGCGCGACCCACCAAGTCAAGGCCGGCCTGGCCGATGACCTGACCCTGACCATGCCTAAAGGCCAGCTGAAAAAGCTCGCGGCCAGCATGACCATGAACCCGCAATTGGTCGCTCCAATCGCCAAGGGCGACGTGATCGGTAAAGTCGAAGTGAAGCTCGATGACAAGGTGGTGCATAGCGCCGACCTGATCGCACTGGACGCCGTTGACGAAGGTGGTATCTTCCGCCGCGTGTGGGATAGCATCCGTCTATTCTTCTACGGCTTGTTCAACTGATTGTGCGCACCTGCAAAGCCCCGCGTTGATCCAGCGCGGGGCTTTGCCCGTCGCCACGGCTTAGCGCTTACGAGGCTGTTCTGCCATGACCGATAAAGAAGTAGAAGTAAAGGCGCCAAAGATCGAATTCCCCAACGTGGACTATCCCGTCAAGGTGATCAGCGATACCGGTGTGGGCAACAAAGACAAGATTCTCGAGATCGTGCGTAAACACGCGACGATCAACGACAACCGGGTGGACGAGCGTTTGAGTTCCAACGGTAAGTACACCACGATCCAGTTGCACATCGTGGCAACCGGTCAAGACCAGCTCTACGACATCAACAGTGAACTGCGGGCCACCGGCTTCGTGCACATGGTGTTGTGATGTCACAGGTTTTGGGCTTTCGCGAGCTCGGCCAGATGGCCTATGAGCCGGTCTGGCATGCCATGCAGCGCTTCACCAACGAGCGCGGCACCTCGGCCCCGGATGAAATCTGGCTGGTAGAACACCCGCCGGTCTTTACCCAGGGCCAGGCCGGCAAGGCTGAGCATCTGCTGCTGCCGGGTGATATTCCGGTGGTGCAGGTCGACCGAGGTGGCCAAGTGACTTACCATGGCCCTGGTCAGCTGGTGGCCTATTTGCTGCTGGACGTACGCAAGCTGGGTTTTGGCGTGCGTGACCTGGTAAGCCGCATGGAGGCTTGCCTGATCGAGCTGTTGGCCAGTTACGGCGTGACTGCCGCGGCCAAGCCCGATGCACCCGGTGTATACGTGGACGGCGCGAAAATCGCCTCCCTCGGTTTGCGCATTCGCCATGGTTGTTCCTTTCATGGCCTGGCCCTGAATGTGGACATGGACCTGGCGCCGTTTCGGCGCATCAACCCGTGCGGTTACGCCGGGCTGGCGATGACTCAACTGAGCGACCACGCCACACCGATTAAATTTGCCGAGGTAAGTGCCCGGCTGCGTGCGCAGCTCGTCAAACACCTCGACTATGCTGAGCAGACGACCCTTACGGGCGGAATCGACTGATTATGACTACTGATGCAGTGCAAACCATGATCCCGACGCTGGACATCACCGAGCGTCCGGCCCCGGCCCCGCGTGCCAAGGTCGAAGCCGGCGTCAAGCTGCGCGGCGCCGAGAAGGTTGCACGCATCCCGGTGAAAATCATCCCGACCACCGAACTGCCGAAGAAGCCTGACTGGATCCGCGTGCGCATCCCGGTTTCGCCGGAAGTCGACCGTATCAAGGCCCTGCTGCGCAAGCACAAACTGCACAGCGTGTGCGAAGAAGCTTCCTGCCCGAACCTGGGCGAATGCTTCTCCGGCGGCACCGCCACCTTCATGATCATGGGTGACATCTGCACCCGTCGTTGCCCGTTCTGCGACGTTGGCCACGGCCGGCCGAAGCCATTGGACGTCAACGAGCCGGAAAGCCTGGCCATCGCCATTGCCGACCTGAAACTCAAATACGTGGTCATCACTTCCGTAGACCGCGACGACCTGCGTGACGGCGGTGCCCAGCACTTTGCCGACTGCATCCGCGAGATCCGCAAGCTGTCGCCGAACGTGATGCTCGAAACCCTGGTGCCGGACTACCGTGGCCGCATGGACGTCGCGCTGGAAATCACCGCGGCCGAGCCACCGGATGTGTTCAACCACAACCTGGAAACCGTGCCACGTCTGTACAAAGCTGCGCGCCCAGGTTCGGACTACCAGTGGTCGCTGACCCTGCTGCAAAAATTCAAGCAGATGATGCCGCACATCCCGACCAAATCCGGGCTGATGCTGGGCCTGGGCGAAACCGACGAAGAAGTCATCGAAGTCATGAAGCGCATGCGCGAACACGACATCGACATGCTGACCCTGGGCCAGTACCTGCAGCCGTCGCGCAGCCACTTGCCGGTGCAGCGTTTTGTGCACCCCGACACCTTCGCCTGGTTCGCCGAGGAAGGTTACAAGATGGGCTTCAAGAACGTGGCTTCGGGCCCGCTGGTACGTTCCTCGTACCACGCCGATGAGCAAGCCAAGCTGGTCAAGGCGAGCCTGGTTTCGTAAGCGTTTCCCCTCTGTAGGAGCAGCCGAACTGCTCCTACAGAGTTTCCCTCCTTTTCTCCCTTCTGTTTGCAACCATCACTGGCTAGAGTGCCTGGGTATCCAACCACGGAGAACCATGGATGACGACTCAACTCGCGGCTGCCGTGCCTGCCCTGCGCACCGAAGGCGTAATTGGCCTGATTGCCCCCGCCGGCCCTGCCGCACTGGATGTTGAAAAAGCCGGCCAGTGGATGCGCGCCCGTGGCCATGAGCTGCGCATATTCCCCGGTGTGTATGAGCGCGATGGCTACCTGGCCGGCAGCGACGAGGTGCGTCTGCGCGATTTGCATGCGGCGTTTGCCGATCCCGAAATCGATGCCATCTTCTGCCTGCGTGGCGGCTATGGCAGCCCGCGATTATTGGATCGGCTCGATTTTGACCTGATTAGGGCCAACCCCAAGCCATTTGTGGGGTACAGCGACATCACCGCGTTGCACCTGGCCATCAACCGCTACGCGGGTTTTGTGACCTTTCACGGGCCGATGCTTAATGCCGATCTGCTCGGTGACAAGCAGCAGCCCACAGAGTCGTCGTTGTTCAGCATGTTGCGTGGGCAACTGAGCGAGTGCAGCGCGCTGGCACACCCGGTTGCTTACCCACTGACCACGATTGAGCCGGGTGTCGCCTGCGGGCGTTTGCTCGGCGGCAACCTGTCGATGATTGCCGCGGTAATGGGCACGGCGTTTGAGATCGACGCCGAAGGCATCATTCTGTTTATCGAAGACGTCAACGAGCCACTCTACCGAATTGACCGGCTGCTGACGCACTTGCGCCTGGCGGGCAAACTGGCTCAGGTGGCCGGCGTGTTGGTCGGGGATGTATCGGGGGTGGATAAGGCGGCGTTGGAGCGGCTGCTCAAGCAGACCTTCGAGCCGCTGTGCATTCCTGTATTGTCCGGCTGGCGCAGCGGGCACTGCGATCCGAACCTGACGCTGCCGCTGGGCGCGCTGGTGCGTCTGGATGCGGGGGAGCAGCAGTTGGTGTTGGAGCAGGATGTGGTGTTCAAGCCCTGAGCGTCGATCGTTCCCACGCTCTGCGTGGGAATGCATCCCGTGACGCTCCGCGTCACCCCCTCAAGAGCAGACGCAGAGCGTCCAAGGCGGCATTCCCACGCGGAGCGTGGGAATGATCGTTAGGCCGATTTAACGGCTCTGCAACGACTCCAGCAGCTTCACTGTCGGAAACCCATCCGCCGGCCAACCCAACGACTGCTGCGCCGCCCGGATCGCCTTGCGCGTGTTGGCGCCGATAATCCCGTCCGGGTTGCCCGCGTCATAGCCCTTGGCACTCAGCACCGTCTGCAAGTCGATACGCTGGGAGCGACTCAGCGGCAGCTCATCCTTGGGCCAATCGCCACGAATCACTCCGCCGCCAGCAAACCGCTCCGACAACAGGCCTACGGCCAGCGCGTAGGACGACGAGTTGTTGTACTTGAGGATCGCGCGGAAGTTATCCAGCACCAGGAACGCTGGGCCACGGTAGCCGGCCGGCAGCAGCAGGGCAGCTGACAGGTGCTCGACGTTCGGTGGCATGCTCGCGCCAGGTGGCAGCTGGATACCTAGTCTCATCCACTCGCCAACGGTCTTGCGTATGCCGCCGTCGGCCAGGGCGTAATCGAAGTTCGTCGGCAGTTGTTTCACCTCAAAGCCCCACGGCTGGCCGCGTTGCCAGCCGGAGCTTTGCAGGTAGTGCGCAGTGGAGGCCAGGGCGTCGCCCGGGCTGTTCCAGATATCGCGGCGCCCGTCGCCATCGAAATCCACGGCGTGGGTGTTGTAGGTGGTCGGGATGAACTGGGTCTGGCCCATGGCCCCGGCCCACGAACCTTTCATCTGGTCGGCAGAGATATCGCCATGCTGGATGATCTGCAGCGCCGCCAGCAGTTGCGCCTGGGCGAACGCCGGGCGGCGGCCTTCATAGGCCAGGGTCGCGAGCGAACGGATCACCGAGTTATTGCCCTGGAACTGGCCAAAGTTGCTTTCCATGCCCCACACCGAAACCAGCGCCTGGCGATCAACGCCATAACGCTCTTCGATGCGCTGCAGGATATCGGCGTATTTGATCAGCAACGCTTGGCCATTACGCACGCGTACCGGCGACAGGGCACCGTCGAGGTATTCCCACACCGGGCGGGAAAATTCCGGTTGGCTGCGATCGGCGCGAATCACCGCCATATCGGGCGTCACGCCAGCAAAGGCGTTATCGAAGACGGCGGGTGTGATCCCCGCGCTCAGGGCTTGCGCACGAAAGCCAGCCTGCCATTCGGCAAAGGTCTGGGTCGGCTGGATATCAAGATTGTCCACGGCCAAAGGGGGGACCACGGCAGGCGCGACGGCAGGCACGGTCTGGAGCTTTGGCAGGGGTTGCGCGTCCGCGGCGGTGGGTTTCTCGGCGCAGGCGACAAGCAGAATGAGGCTGGAGGCAGCAATCAATTGGCGAAGGTGCCAACGACGGGAAAGGCTAGAGGGCATGCACAGGTCCAGGGATTACAAATCAAGTACAGACCTTATC
>NZ_VBVZ01000939.1 GCF_005863185.1 Pseudomonas edaphica | reverse complement strand
GTTTCAGCCCTGTAGGGATCGCTTTTTCTCTCGCAAAGACGGATCACCTTTTTGTTGTCTGCCCGCAGTGCTTGGGTAACGGCTTCCAACAGCGTGGTTTTCCCCGTGCCTTTAGGCCCATCCAGGGAGACAAATAATGGACGATTCATGCTTCACGTAATGATGGATAAGTGATGAGCACCTTAACGTAGTTTGAAGCCGATGACGCTTGTCGATGCTATGGCTCACGCAGCAAAAAAGACGTGCCCCATGCCAACGGCTCCAACCCCAGGTGCACCGCCAGGCTCTGGCCGATATCGGCAAAGCTGGCTCGCTCGCCCAACCACCCCGCCGCCACGCCTGCACCATAAGCCAGTACGGGCACATGCTCACGGGTATGGTCGCTGCCCGGGCGCGAGGGGTCGCAGCCGTGGTCGGCGCTGATGATCAACAATGTCTGCGAGTCCATCAACGCCAGTAATTCCGTCAGCCTGCGGTCGAAGGCTTCCAGCGCGGCAGCGTAGCCGGCCAGGTCTCGGCGGTGTCCGTAGAGCATGTCGAAGTCGACGAAGTTGGCAAACACCAGGCTGTTGTCAGGTGCTTCCCGGTAGGCCTTGAGCGTGGCGTCGAACAGCGCGTCGTTGCCATCGGCCTTGTACAACCGGCTGATGCCTCGGTGAGCGAAAATATCGCCAATCTTGCCCACCGCGTGCACGGTGCCGCCGGCGTCGCAGAGGCGATCAAGCAGCGTCGCTGACGGTGGCGGCACGGTGTAGTCGCGGCGATTGCCGGTGCGCCGGAACTGGCCCGCGTGCTCCCCGGTGAACGGTCGGGCAATGACCCTGCCGACCGTGTATTCATCACACAAGGTGCGCGCGATTTCACACACTCGGTACAGCGCTTCAAGGCCGAAATGGCTTTCATGGGCGGCGATCTGCATCACGCTGTCGGCCGAGGTGTAGCAAATCGGCTGCTGGCTGCGGATGTGTAATTCACCCAAATCGTCCAGCACCGTGGTGCCCGAGGCATGGCAATTGCCCAGGATGCCCGGCAACCCTGCCCGCTCGATCAGGTCGGCCAGCAGTTGGGGTGGAAAGGACTCGGTCGGCTGCTCGAAATAACCCCAGTCAAACAACACTGGCACGCCCATCATTTCCCAATGCCCGGACGGCGTGTCCTTGCCGGATGATTGCTCGCGCGCATGGCCAAAGGCGCCGATCGGTGTCGCGTCGCCCCAGTTGCCTGGCAGCGGGCCATTGCCACTGGCCGCCGCTGCGGCGCCCAATCCCAGCTGGCCCAGGTTCGGCAGGTTCAAAGGTCCCCGTCGCAATGGCCCATCGGCCTCACCACGGGCACAGGCTTCGGCGATATGGCGCAAGGTGTCGGCGCCGGTATCGCCAAACAGCGCGGCGTCGGCACTCGCGCCGATGCCCAATGAGTCCAGCACTAATACGATGGCCTTGCTCATAGGATTGCCTGGATCAATTCGCGCGCGGCCAGGCGTTCACCGCCCAGCCGATACGCTGCGCGCAAGGCGGATGCGCCCTGCCCGGCCTGCTCTTGGGTGCGCGCGTGAACCCAGCCCAGGGGCCGTTTTGCATTCACCTGTTCGCCGACGAAGGC
>NZ_VBVZ01000938.1 GCF_005863185.1 Pseudomonas edaphica | reverse complement strand
GTTATTGACTGATCCACCGCTATCGCAGGCAAGCCAGCTCCCACATTTTGATCTTCACTGGGTTTGAGGACTGTTTTTGATCGGACGTTTCCCACAAAGGTTTCAGGTTGTCGCTCGGAAGCGGGCTGACTAACCTCACTGCCGTCGCTGCCAATTCAGCGGCCGGATTTGACCGTCTGCCCCCCAAATGTATGTGCCGCATCGAATCAGGCGTTTTTTTTACGTCTGCTGTATCGTGTCGCGGCAGCTGTACGCGGGATACCTTAGGGTATGCCGGGCTACTTTGGGACCGGTCGGTCAACCCGCGTATAGCTGCCACCCTATTTCGCTTGACCGCGAAACGTGGCGGCTCCACTCCCGAAGGATTCCACCATGATCAAAGACAGCCCCAACCCCCCAGTCCATCAAGACTACGACACCAGCACCCTGCACGAAGTCGCCTACCGCGCGATCAATCACTATCTCAACCCCGGCAAACCCATTCCTGAACCCAGCGAAGGCATCTTCACCGTGCGCGCAGACTTGGGTACGGAAACCTTGCTGGTCAATGCTTCCCAGGATCTGGCTTCCATCAGTGATATCGCCAACCACCTCGCGTTTGAAATCGAGGGTTCGCAACGCAATGTCGCGCTGGGTATCTGCCGAATGCTGGAAGGTGTGCAACTGCTAGTCGACAAGGCGCTGAATGCGGCCCATCCCGTAGCTTGAATGGGGGGCTAAGATCGTTCCCACGCTCTGCGTGGGAATGCATCCAGTGACGCTCCGCGTCACCTTGCATCCTCTATGGCGGGACGCAGAGCGTCCGGGGCGGCATTCCCACGCGGAGCGTGGGAACGATCTCAACACAAGGTCGCGCTGGGTATCTGTCGGATGCTGGAAGGTTTGCAACTGCTGGTCGACAAGGCGCTGAATGTAGCCCACCCCGTGACTTAAAAGTGTGGGAGCTGGCTTGCCTGCGATGGCGGTCTGTCAGTCAGAGAGTTATTGACTGATCCACCGCTATCGCAGGCAAGCCAGCTCCCACATTTTGATCTTCACCAGGCTTGAGGGTGTGTTCTCGATCGGACGTTTCCCACAAAGGTTTCAGGTTGTCGCTCGGAAGCGGGCTGACTAACCTCACTGGCGTCGCTGAAAATTCAGCGATCGGATTTGACCGTCCGACTTAACCAGTACGCAAGAGCACCCAAGACCTATATCAGGCGTTTTTTTTACGCTTGATGTATCGTGTCGCGGCAGCTGTGCGCGGGATACCTTCGGGTATGCCGGATCCCTGGTTCCGGTCGGTCAACCCGCGTTCAGCTGCCACCCCACTTTGTTTGACCGCAAGTGATGACAGCTCCACTACCAGGAGTTCCACCATGATCAAAGACAGCCCCAACCCCCCAGTCCATCAAGACTACGACACCAGCACCCTGCACGAAGTCGCCTGCTGCGCGATCAATCACTATCTCAACCCCGGCAAACCCATTCCTGAATCCAGCGAAGGCATCTTCACCGTGCGCGCAGACTTGGGTACGGAAACCTTGCTGGTCAATGCTTCCCAGGATCTGGCTTCCATCAGTGATATCGCCAACCACCTCGCGTTTGAAATCGAGGGTTCGCA
>NZ_VBVZ01000937.1 GCF_005863185.1 Pseudomonas edaphica | reverse complement strand
CCCATGAATTCACCCTCGATAACGGCCTTAAAGTGGTCGTGCGCGAAGACCATCGCGCGCCGGTGGTGGTTTCCCAGGTCTGGTACAAGGTCGGTTCGAGCTACGAAACCCCGGGCCAGACCGGTTTGTCCCATGCCCTGGAACACATGATGTTCAAGGGCAGCGCCAAAGTCGGTCCCGGCGAAGCCTCGCTGATCCTGCGTGACCTGGGCGCTGAAGAAAACGCCTTCACCAGCGACGACTACACCGCGTATTACCAGGTACTGGCGCGTGACCGCCTGGGCGTCGCTTTCGAGCTGGAAGCCGACCGCATGGCCAGCCTGCGCCTGCCGGCCGATGAGTTCAGCCGCGAAATCGAGGTGATCAAGGAAGAACGCCGCCTGCGCACCGACGACAACCCGATGTCCAAGGCCTACGAGCGCTTCAAGGCGATGGCCTACCCGGCCAGCGGCTATCACACGCCGACCATCGGCTGGATGGCCGACCTTGAGCGCATGAAGGTTGAAGAACTGCGCCACTGGTACCAGTCCTGGTATGTGCCGAACAACGCCACACTGGTGGTGGTCGGCGACGTGACGCCGGACGAGGTCAAGAAACTCGCCGAACGTTACTTCGGCCCAATCCCCAAGCGTGATGTGCCACCCGCCAAGATCCCACTGGAACTGGCCGAACCTGGCGAGCGCTTGCTGACCCTGCACGTGCAGACCCAACTGCCGAGCGTGATCCTCGGTTTCAACGTGCCGGGCCTGGCGACTGCCGAAGACAAGCGCTCGGTGCAAGCCCTGCGCCTGCTCTCGGCCCTGCTCGATGGCGGCTACAGCGCGCGTATCTCGGAACAGCTGGAGCGCGGTGAAGAACTCGTCTCCGGCGCGTCCACCAGCTACGACGCCTATACCCGTGGTGACAGCCTGTTCACATTGAGCGCCACGCCGAATCAGCAGAAGAAAAAGACCATTGCCCAGGCCGAAGCCGGCCTGTGGCGCCTGCTGGACGAGTTGAAAGCCAAGCCACCGACCACCGAAGAACTGGAGCGTATCCGCGCCCAAGTGATTGCCGGCGTGGTTTACCAACGTGATTCCATCACCAGCCAGGCCACGGCCATCGGCTCGCTGGAAACCGTTGGCCTGTCCTGGAAACTCATGGACACCGAGCTTGCCGACATGCAAAGCGTGACCCCGGAAGATATCCAGAAAGCCGCGCGCACCTACTTCACCCGCGAACGTTTGAGCGTCGCCCATGTTTTGCCCGAGGAGACCGCTCATGAGTAATCGCAAAAGCAGCCGCCTGATCTTCCCCGGCCTGGTCGTCGTCACCCTGATCGCCGCCAGCGCCGTGTACTTCCTGCGCCCGAGTGAATCGGTGGCCAGCCAGGCGCTGGACAAGGCGCAATCGGCCAACAAACTGCAATCTTTGGCAGAACTGGACGGCAAGGCGCCGACCAACCGCAAGCTCGACGTGCAAACCTGGACCACCGCCGAGGGCGCCAAGGTGCTGTTCGTCGAAGCCCACGAACTGCCAATGTTCGACATGCGCATCCTGTTCGCCGCCGGCAGCAGCCAGGACGGCAATACCCCAGGCGTTGCGTTGCTGACCAACGCCATGC
>NZ_VBVZ01000936.1 GCF_005863185.1 Pseudomonas edaphica | reverse complement strand
CTGATACGCCGCTATCGCGGGCAAGCCCGGCTCCCACAGTTACTGCAATCTTGCAGTTAGATCGGGTTACAACTGCCCGTCGCGATCGCGAAAGCCCAGCAGATACAACACACCATCCAGCCCCAGCGTCGAAATCGCCTGCTTGGCCGATTGCTTGACGAGCGGCTTGGCACGGAACGCCACACCCAACCCGGCAATCGCCAGCATCGGCAAGTCATTGGCGCCGTCGCCGACCGCAATGGTCTGCTCCAGACGCAAACCTTCCTTGAGGGCCAATTCCTTCAGCAAGTCCGCCTTGCGCTGTGCGTCGACAATCGGCTCGACCGCCACGCCGGTCACTTTGCCATCCACCACTTCCAGCTCGTTGGCAAATACATAGTCAATGCCCAGCTTGGCCTGCAATTGCTTGGCGAAGTAGGTGAAACCGCCCGAGAGAATTGCAGTCTTGTAGCCCAGGCGCTTGAGTTCGGCAAACAAGGTTTCGGCGCCTTCGGTCAGGCGCAGCGAAGCACCGATCGAATCCAGCACGCTTACGTCCAAGCCCTTGAGCAGTGCCAGGCGCTCCTTGAAGCTGGCGCGAAAATCCAGCTCACCGGCCATGGCGCGCTCGGTGATTTCGGACACCTGCTCGCCCACACCGGCGGCCTTGGCCAGCTCGTCGATGACTTCGGCTTCGATCAGCGTGGAATCCATATCGAACACCGCCAGGCGGCGGTTACGGCGGAACAGCGAATCTTCCTGGAAGGCGATGTCGACATTCAGTTCCTGGGCCACGCTGAGGAATTCGGCGCGCAAGGCTTGCGGGTCGGCCGGCTCGCCGCGCACGGAGAACTCGATGCAGCCCTTGCCTTTGTCGGCCGGCGTGTCCAATGGCATACGACCCGACAGACGGTCGATGTGGTCGATATTCAAACCATATTGAGCGGTGATCGAGCTGACCCGCTGCAATTGTTCGGCGGTTACTTTGCGGGTCAGCAGGGTCACGATGTGGCGCTTTTTACCCTGGCCTTCGACCCAATGCTGGTAATCGGCTTCGGAAACCGGGGTGAAACGCACCTGCTGATCAAGCTTATACGCCGTAAACAGGATGTCTTTGAGCACCGACGAGGCCTGCTCGGTGCTGGGGATTTCCACCAGGATGCCGAACGACAGCGTGTCGTGGATCACCGCTTGGCCGATGTCGAGAATGTTCACACCACCCTGGGCCAGAACACCGGTAATGGCTGCGGTGAGACCCGGGCGGTCTTCGCCGGTGATGTTTATCAGGACAATTTCGCGCAAAGCGCACCCCCAGGCTGGAAAAAAACCGCATTCTACCCACTTTCAGTGACCATCGGGCACAGCGAGCGCTTTGCCGGTTCTAGGCCTGTCGCTATACTGCGCGTCAACTTCACGGACCAAGAGCCGAGCGCAAGTGAACCGGCCCACGCCAGTAAAAACCGATAACTTCTTCCTGCTGATCTTCCGGGCACTGCGCCACCGCCGTGTACCGATCGCATTACGCATCGCCAGCCATAACCGGTGTTCTGGCCCAGGGTGGTGTGAACATTCTCGACATCGGCCAAGCGGTGATCCACGACACGCTGTCGTTCGGCATCCTGGTG
>NZ_VBVZ01000935.1 GCF_005863185.1 Pseudomonas edaphica | reverse complement strand
GCATCCCGTGACGCTCCGCGTCACCTGCCCACGGCTTGAACCTGCGCTGGCTGCGGGACGCGGAGCGTCCGGGGCTGCATTCCCACGCGGAGCGTGGGGACGATCGGCGGGGTTACTTGCTCTCGGGCTTATCCAGCTTGACCTCAAAACCGTATTGCACGGTGTTCAGTTCGGTGCGCTGGTAGCTTTCCAGGCTGGTCGGCTGGCCGTAGAAGTAATGCACATCAAACAGCGCCGTGCCGTATTCCTCGGCGCGGTGGCTCACGCCGAGGATTTCCTTGAGGTACTTGCCCGTGGCGTCCTTGGCGTAGAAGCGCCAGCTGTCGGCGGGGAATTCCTTTTGGTCGACGATCAGCGCGTTGTCTTTGAGCGACAGGCCTTTAGGCAGCTTGGCCACGTCTATCGTGTTTTTTTCGATGGTGGCCAAAAACAGCGGCACCGAGCCCACCACAAAGGCCGGGTTTTCCGGGAACAGGTTGAGGTCATAGGTGAGTGTGCCGCTGCCGGCGTTCAGCTCGAAGGCCTCGGTGGGCAGTTCAATCGGCTCGCCGCGCTCGCCTTTGTCGTCCGCCGTGAAGAAGGTGATGGGCGCGTCGCTGTTGTTGCGATCAGCACCGACCAGGTCGTCATTGAACGTGAACGGGTGGTCAAACACGATCTTCGCCGCGCTGGCGTCTTCGGTCGACTGGGTGATGGTCACGCTTTTTTTCAGCTGGTCCTCGGTCATGGCGGCGTCTTTAAGCCAACTGGCGGCGCTGTCGTCGTACACGGTGACCGGCATCGGCAGCGCTTGCACGCTGCTTTGCAGGCTGTTCTTGTCGAAGCGCTGCACCGGCAGGTCCAGGTCTTTGCGGGTGAGGGTGGCTTTGGAGAAGTCCAGTACATCGACCTGCAGGGTGTCGATCAGGCCATTGAAATACACCTTGGCGTAGTGGCTGCTCTGTTTGTGCTCGAAGGCTTTTTGTTCGTCGGTGAGTTGTTTTTCAAAGGCATCCGACCAGGCCTTCTGCTTTTGCATCTCGGCCAGTTGTTTCTCGTAGAACGCCACTTGCGCGGCATTTTCGTTGATTGAACCCGAGCGGGTCAGGTACTGCCCGGTGCTGTCGCGGGCCTGCACCAGCAATGGGTTGGGCGATTCATCGCCGACTTCCGGCGCTAGCGGTTCGCTGTTGGTCAGTTCAATCTCGGCGTAGTTTTTTTCAAGCAACAGCAGGTTGAGGGTGATATTGCCTTCGGTGCGCTTGTGGCCTACGTCTTTTTTCGACAGGTCGAAGGTCAGCACCTTGCCCGGCGCGACCACTTCAACCGAGCCTTTGAGGCTGACTGGCTGCGGCTGGCTCTTGTTGTCGGTCTCGACGCCTTCGATAAACGGGTAGGTCACGGTCAAGTCATCGGGGTTGGTCAGGTTGGAGCTGCTGGGGCTCAACTGGATACCCGGGTCGGTTTCCGACCATTCCGGCTGGAAGAGGATGACTTTATTGTTGCTCAAGGTCACCGACTGCCATTCCAGGCCGTGGGGGAAGGGGAACTGGTCGGGGCTGTTGAAGCTGAACGGGAATACCGGCTGCAAATCGGTCAGGTAGTCGGAGTGCGAGGCTTTGCGC
>NZ_VBVZ01000934.1 GCF_005863185.1 Pseudomonas edaphica | reverse complement strand
GCAAGGTCACCGCCACCAGGCCGGCCGGTGGGGCTGGAGGGGTGACGTCGACCGTATTGTCGGCGACGAAGGCAATCGTGGCTTGCGTACTGGCATTGCCCGCCGCATCGGCTGCAATCACCTTGACCGTGCCATTGGGTTGAACGGTGTTGCTGGTCAACTCAAAGTGACCGTTCGAATCGGTGGTGACTTGCCGCGTCGTGTTGTCGGGCAAGGTCACGGTGACCTTGCTGTTGGCCTCGGCGCTGCCGGTGAGCTTGAGCTTGCCATCGGGCAAGGTCACTACAACCAGGTCGCTCGGTGTGGCTGGAGGGGTGACATCAACGGTATTGTCGGCAATAAAGTTAATCGTGGTTTTTGCGCTGGCATTGCCTGCGGCATCGGTGGCGATGGCCTGAACTGCGCCGTTGGGTTGTACACCCGTACTGGTCAGTTCGAAGACGCCATTAGGCCCAACGGTGACTTGTTGTGTAGTGCCATCAGGCAAGGTCACGGTGACCTTGCTGTTGGCTTCGGCGCTGCCGGTGAGCTTGAGCTTGCCATCGGGCAAGGTCACCACAATCAGATCGGCCGGAGCGGTTGGCGGCGTCACATCAGTCGTCTGGTACGTTACAGTTGTTTCAGGGCTTGTATGTCCTGCCGCATCTGCTGCCGTTACGGACACAACACCATTGGGTTGCGCGGTGGTGCTGGTCAGCTCGAAGGTGCCATTGGCCCCTGCGGTAACTTGCTGCGTAGCGCCATCGGGCAGAGTCACAGTGACCTTGCTGTTGGCCTCAGCACTGCCGCTGAGTTTGAGCTTGCCATCGGGCAAGGTCACTACAACCAGGTCGCTCGGTGCGGCAGGAGGGGTGACATCGACGGTATTGTCGGCATCAAAGTTAATCGTGGTTTTTGCGCTGGCATTGCCTGCGGCATCGGTGGCGATGACCTGGATCGCGCCGTTGGGTTGTACACCCGTACTGGTCAGTTCGAAAACGCCATTGGGCCCAACGGTGACTTGCTGTGTAGTGCCGTCGGGCAAGGTCACGGTGACCTTGCTGTTGGCTTCAGCGGTGCCGCTGACCTTGACCTTGCCATCGGGCAATGTCACCGCAACCAGACCGGCCGGGGCTGTTGGTGGCGTGATATCCACGGTGTTATTCGCGACAAAGTCAACCGAGGCTGCCGTGCCGGTATTGCCTGCAACGTCCGTAGCGGTGGCCTGCACCGCGCCATTGGGTTGCACACCGTTGCTGGTCAGTTCAAAGGCGCCATTGGCCCCAACGGTGACTTGCTGTGTAGTGCCGTCGGGCAGGATCACCGTGACCTTGCTGTGGGCCTCGGCGCTGCCGGTGAGCTTGAGCTTGCCATCGGGCAAGGTCACCGCCAACAGGCCGGTCGGTGGGGCTGGAGGGGTGACGTCGACCGTATTGTCGGCGACAAAGGCAATCGTGGCTTGCGTACTGGCATTGCCCGCCGCATCGGCTGCAATCACCTTGACGGTGCCATTGGGTTGAACGGTGTTGCTGGTCAACTCAAAGTGCCCGTTCGAATCGGTGGTGACTTGCCGCGTCGTGTTGTCGGGCAAGGTCACGGTGACCTTGCTGTTGGCTTCCGCGCTGCCGCTGAG
>NZ_VBVZ01000933.1 GCF_005863185.1 Pseudomonas edaphica | reverse complement strand
CAAACCCGGCCGTGCAAATCAGCAGTACATCGCCGCCTTGCAGCTCGGAAGGCAGGTTGCTGACAAAGTACACGTCCGAACTGAAGATATGCTGCCCGGTCACGCGCTCCAGCCAGCCCACCAGTTCACTCACGTTCAGCGCCGCAATCACGCCCAGCACGCCGCCGATCAAGGTGCCGACGATACCGATCACCGTGCCCTGCACCATGAAGATCGCCATGATCTGCCGTGGCGTGGCGCCGATGGTGCGCAAAATCGCGATGTCCGCGCCTTTGTCGTTCACCACCATGATCAGGGTGGCGATGATGTTGAACGCAGCGACGGCGACGATCATCAGCAACAGCAGGCCGATCATGGTCTTTTCCATCTTCATTGCACTGAACAGGCTGCCCTGGGTGTGGGTCCAGTCATCCGGCTTGTAGTCGGCGCCGAGGCTCGCGGCAATGTCGGCCGAAACCTTGGGGGCCGCGTACAAGTCTTTCACCGCCAGGCGCACGCTTTGTACCTGGTTCGGCTGCCAATGCTGGATCTCGGCGGCGTCGGCCATGTTGATCAGGGCCATGGAGCCATCCAGCTCGGCACCGACCTTGAAGATACCGACCACGTTCAAGCGCTGCATGCGCGGGGTGATGCCACCCGGTGCGGCCGTGCTGATTTCCGGCACGATCAGGGTCAGCTTGTCGCCCACATTCAGGCGAAAGCGCCGAGCGGTGATGTCGCCGATCACTACGCCGAACTCGCCGGCCTTCAGGTCTTCGAGTTTGCCGCGCACGATATGCTGGGCAACGATCGACACCTTGCCTTCCTGGGCCGGGTCAACGCCGCTGATCTCGATAGGTTGCATCGCGCCCTTGTAGGAGAACATGCCGTCCATCTGTGTGAACGGCACCGCAGCGGTGACCTCGGGGTTCTTCAGCGCGGCGGCGGCCACGGGCTGCCAGTTATCAATCGGGTTTACACCGACGATGGTGGCGTGGGGCACCATGCCGAGGATGCGCGTGCTCATTTCACGCTGGAAGCCGTTCATCACCGACAGCACCACGATCATCGCCAGCACGCCCAGGGCGAGGCCGATCATCGAGGTCATCGAGATAAACGAGACAAAACGGTTGCGGCGCTTGGCGCGGGTATAGCGCGTGCCGATGAAAATCGATAACGGTCTGAACATTCGCGGGCACCGTTTAAAAAAATGAAAAAGCCTGGCTTAAAAAAGCCAGGCTTGAAACGGGTCAGATGGCGACCAGATGACCTTCCTGCAGGTGCAACACGCGGTCCATCTGGCGGGCCATGCTCATGTCATGGGTGACCACCAGGAACGCGGTGCGCATCTGGGTGCTCAGTTCCAGCATCAAGTCCTTGATGCCTTGCGCTGTGTGCGAGTCGAGGTTGCCGGTCGGCTCGTCGAGCATCACCAGGCCTGGGTTGTTCACCAGGGCACGGGCGATGGCCACACGCTGGCGCTCGCCGCCGGACAGTTCCGCCGGTTTGTGCTCCAGGCGATGGCCAAGGCCGACGCGCTCCAGCAGTGCCTTGGCGCGCTGGCGGGCTTCCGGGATCGCGGTCTTGCCGATCAGCAGCGGCATGCACACGTTTTCCAGTGCGGTGAATTCCGGCAGCAGGTGGTGGAAC
>NZ_VBVZ01000932.1 GCF_005863185.1 Pseudomonas edaphica | reverse complement strand
CGTCACGTCCATGCGGCTTTTTTTGCCACTGAGGGCGAAGAGGTTTTCCTTCTCTGAAAATGCTTTGGTTTCAACGTGGACGTAATTGAGCCCGATAAAGGGTTCTAGCGTCACTGTGTTGAAGTTAATGTTGTGGGATATCTCGGCAAAGGCCTGGCGGGTGCTGCCGTCATAATTGCCTTTTAGTCGCGTGGAGCCATTCTTGTGGGCTACATCGCGTTTGCTGTCGATCTCATGCCAGGCATAAGCCGCACCGACGCGCAGGGTGAGACTGTCGAATTGTTTGCTCGCATAGGCAGCAAGGCTGTAGGTTTCGACGTCGGCCGAAGCACTCTGCGTGGACAGCGAGGCGGAACTGTTTTGATAGCTGGCAGCAAGACCGGCTTTCACGCCGCTTTCTTCGTCCTGTCGATCAAGCCCTCCGATGACACCTTGAATCGAACGATTGAGTTTGGTGGCATCGCCCTCCCGGTTTTGTGTCCCTCTGGAATCGAAGGCATACCCCCAGACGCCTAGGGCACGTGGGTTGTGCTCTGTCTCGTAGAGACGATTGAGCGTGGCGTTGCGCACGTAGCTTGAGTCTTGCAGCAGCGCATTCTTGAGTGAAGCATGCAGCTCGCCTGTCATGGGTTTCATGATGTTCTTGAACTCGTCTCTGGAGAGTCCGATCAAGGCGTCGTTTTCTTTCTGGGCCCAGGTAAGAGACGGTGTCGGCGCAGCGTTCAGTGGCGCAGCCACGTCCAACAGGGCGGCGGATGGGGCCTGCTCTGGTGTGGTCATAGTTGACGATGCCGTGCCAGCGACTGGCAATGTCGCGAGCGGTGGGATGACCGGCTCTTCGTTCAGCAGTTGGGTGGCCACGGCTTTCTCGTTCGCACTGCTCACCAGTTCTTCGGGGCGAATATCATTGCGCAGTAGGTTCAGGGTCACCTGGTTGGGTTCGTAAGCGAGGCTGGGCGTGAGAAACGCCAGATTGGAGGTCACTTGGGCAAATTGACCACTGACACCTTTCTGCGCCTGGATAATGGCCAGCGTGGTGTTGGGCCTGTAATCGCCGGCTTGTGCCTGGACGTCCACCAGACCACCTTGCAGATCCGCGCGCCCGGCCACTTCCAGTTTGTCGGTACGCCCAGCCGCATCGACCTCCACCCGGTAAATCGACTCGGGGTTGAAGGTCAGGTCTTGGGCAACACGCAAGGTGCCGATCGAGTTGCCCGGGGCGATGATCCCGCCCTTCTTGACGGTGACTGCGCCGACTTCGCCGATACCTTGCAACTGAGCGCCGGATTCGACGTAAAGCATCGCGTTGCTCAATGTGCCATTGGCGCTCAGCGTGCCTTGGTTGATATCGATGCGCCCGGTCATATCGCTGACGCCCGTCAACCTGAGCTGACCTGCACCGGTTTTAATCAGACTGGCGTTGCCGCTGAGGCTGCCGCCAAAGACTTTATCCTCGTCGCTGCTAAAGAGTTCGGGCAGCTCATCGCTTGTTGTGATGCTTGGCACCGGTGGCGTGATCGCTTGAGCAATGGCAGCAAGAGAGGAACTCGGTGCAACGGGCGGGGTTGGAAGGGGTTGAGTGATAACCGGCTGGGGTGCGTCAGGCAAAGTAGCAACAACAGGTTCGGAG
>NZ_VBVZ01000931.1 GCF_005863185.1 Pseudomonas edaphica | reverse complement strand
CAGCAGCCCCCAGCAAGGGCACTGAAATTCTTTCTGAAAGAACTCAGCGCCTGGTTTTGGGGCTGCTGCGCAGCCCAACGCAGGGCAAGCCTGCTCGCCACAGGGGAACGGGGTGCCTTCGAACGTATGGCTATCGCAGGCAAGCCAGCTCCCACATTTTCAGACCGTGTTACATGCCCAGCCAGTGCGGCAGCGCCAGCGAGATAAACGGCAAGTACGTGACCATGATCAAAAACACCAGCAGGATCATCAGCCACGGTAACGCTGCGCGAATCGTCTGCCCGAGGGTCAACCCGGTCACCGCCGAGGTCACAAACAGGTTCAACCCTACTGGCGGGTGCACCAGGCCGATTTCCATGTTGACCACCATCACAATCCCCAGGTGAATCGGGTCAATCCCCAGCTTCATGGCAATAGGGAAGAAGATCGGCGCCAGGATCAGCACAATCGCGGACGGCTCCATAAAGCTGCCGGCCACCAGCAACACCACGTTGACCATGATCAAAAAGCCAATCGGCGTGAGGCCTTCGGAGATCACCCAGGCGGTGATTTCCTGCGGGATCTGTTCGGTGGTCAGTACATGGGCAAAGAGCATGGCGTTGGCGATGATAAACATCAGCATGATCGCCAGGCGCCCGGATTCCAGCAGCACCTTGGGGCAATCGCGCAGCTTCATGTCCTTGTACACAAACAGCGCGACAAACGCCGAATACACCGCCGCCACGGCCGCCGCTTCCGTCGGCGTGAACATGCCGCTGTAGATGCCGCCGAGGATGATCACCAGCAACAGCAAGCCCCAGAACGCGCGACGTGCGCAGGTCAGCCACTCGCGGAAGGTCGCACGGGGCTGCGCCGGCAGCTTCTTGATGCGCGCGACGATGTAGATCGCGACCATCAGCATCAGGCCCAGCAGCAATCCTGGAATCACACCGGCCATGAACAGCTTGCCCACCGAGGTTTCGGTGGCTGCCGAGTACACCACCATCACAATCGACGGCGGGATCAGGATGCCCAGGGTGCCGGCGTTGCAGATGATCCCGGCGCCGAACTCCTTCGGGTAACCCGAGCGCACCATCCCCGCCACGGCAATCGAGCCCACTGCCGCCACCGTCGCCGGCGATGACCCGGACAGCGCCGCAAACAGCATGCACGCCAGCACCGCCGCAATCGCCAGGCCGCCTCGGATATGCCCGACACAGGCGTTGGCGAAGTCGATCAGCCGTTGCGCCACACCGCCAGTGGTCATGAACGCGCCGGACAGCAGGAAGAATGGAATCGCCAGGAAGGTGTAGGCGTCGGAGGTTTCAAACAGCTTGATGGCCAGCGAACTCACCGAGTCCTGGCTGAACATCAGGATCGACACCGCGCCGGACAGCCCCAGGGAAATCGCGATCGGCACGCCGAGGAACATGAACACGAACAACAGCAAAAACAGACAGAGCACGGCCATCAGTGACGCTCCTCATGGCTGCCAGCCAGCTTACTGGCCTCCCCGGCCTCGTCGGCCAGCCCCAACCCGACCTGACGGTGGGTAAAGATGCGGTAGAAAATTTCCAGGTAGCGGATAAACACCAGGGCAAAACCGATGGGCACGATGATCACGATATCGCCCACGTCCACGCCGTATTGG
>NZ_VBVZ01000930.1 GCF_005863185.1 Pseudomonas edaphica | reverse complement strand
CTCGGTTCGTCCCTTGGCGCCGTGACCCAAGCCTTGCGTCGCCACGTGCGCACCGACGGCTGCCGGGTGATTGCAGTGGATAACTCCGCCGCCATGGTCGAGCGCTGCCGCGAATACCTCAACGGTCAGGACTCGATGTTCCAGGAGTTGCTGCCGGTTGAGGTGATTGAGGGCGACATTCTCGCGCTGCAATTTAAGCCTGCTTCGGTGGTGGCGTTGAACTTCACCCTGCAATTTATCGCGCCTGACCAACGCCTGGCCTTGCTCGGGCGTATCCGCCAGTCGCTGCTGCCAGGCGGGGCGTTGATCCTTTCGGAAAAGCTGCGTTTCAACGATCCCGAAGAACACGCATTGCTCACCGACCTGCATATCGCGTTCAAACGCGCCAACGGCTACAGCGAACTGGAAATTGCCCAGAAGCGCAGCGCCATCGAAAACGTCATGAAGCCCGACAGCCTCGAAGAACACCGCGAACGCCTGCTGGCGGCCGGGTTCTCGAAAGTCGTGCCGTGGTTCCAGTGTCTTAACTTTGCCTCGTTGATTGCCTTGCCATGATTGATTTGTCCCCCCTCGCCCGCCACTTGGTCGGTACTCCTCTGGCCGTATGGGCCCAGGGCCTGCAAGCGCAGCTCGACAGCAAAATGGAAAAGGGCCATGGCGACCTGGAGCGCTGGCAAAGTGCGCTGGACGCACTGCCGCAGATCCAGCCCAGAGAAGTCGATTTGCTCAATGGCCTGACGCTTGATACCGATTGCGACGAGGCTACCCGCGCACAAATGCACACCGCCCTGATGGGCCTGAGCCCGTGGCGCAAAGGCCCGTTCAACCTGTTCGGCGTGCACGTGGACACCGAATGGCGTTCGGACTGGAAATGGTCGCGGGTGGCGCCGCACCTGGATTTGAAGGGCAAGCGCATCCTCGATGTGGGCTGCGGCAACGGGTATTACATGTGGCGCATGCTCGGCGCGGGCGCCGACAGCGTGATTGGCGTAGACCCGAACTGGCTGTTTTTCTGCCAGTTCCAGGCGGTGCAGCGCTACTTGTCCGAGCCGAGGGCCTGGCACTTGCCGTTCCCGTTTGAGGACCTGCCGTCGAACCTGGAAGGCTTCGATACGGTGTTTTCCATGGGCGTGTTCTATCACCGCCGCTCGCCAATCGAGCATCTGCTGGCACTCAAGGACACACTGGTCAAAGGTGGCGAGTTGGTGCTGGAAACCCTGGTAGTGGACGGCGATCAGCAGCAAGTGCTGGTGCCGGAAGACCGCTACGCACAGATGCGCAACGTGTGGTTCCTGCCGTCGGTGCCGGCACTGATGCTGTGGCTGCGCCGCGCGGGTTTCAGTGAAGTGCGTTGTGTGGATGTGAGCGTGACCACGGTTGAAGAACAACGCGGTACCGAGTGGATGAAGTATCAGTCGCTGAGTGATTTCCTGGACCCGGATGATCACAGCAAGACCATCGAAGGGCTGCCGGCGCCGATGCGGGCGGTGATTATCGCCAAGAAATAAACACTGATGTCCCTGACTAAATGGGGATCAAAATGTGGGAGCTGGCTTGCCTGCGATGGCGGCCAGCCCGACAACTCATCAGTGACTGATGCACCGCTATCGCAGGCAAGCCAGCTCCCACAT
>NZ_VBVZ01000092.1 GCF_005863185.1 Pseudomonas edaphica | reverse complement strand
GTGTCAGTATCGCAGGCAAGCCAGCTCCCACACAAGCCCGCTCCCACATTTTGTACTGCGTCTTTATTGGAACAACGACTCACTCGACAAGCCGTTCTTCTCGAGGATCTCACGCAAGCGCTTGAGGCCCTCCACCTGAATCTGCCGCACCCGCTCACGGGTCAAGCCGATCTCCAGGCCTACATCCTCCAGGGTGCTGCTCTCATGGCCGCGCAAGCCGAAACGGCGAATCACCACTTCGCGCTGCTTGTCCGTGAGTTCGGACAGCCACTGGTCAATGCTTTGGGAAAGATCATCGTCCTGCAACAGCTCACAAGGATCTGTCGGGCGATCATCTGTCAGGGTGTCCAGCAGGGTTTTATCCGAATCCGGACCCAGCGAGACATCGACCGAAGACACGCGCTCGTTCAAGCCGAGCATGCGTTTAACCTCGCCCACTGGCTTTTCCAGCAGGTTGGCGATTTCCTCAGGCGAAGGTTCATGATCGAGTTTTTGTGTAAGCTCACGTGCCGCCCGCAGGTAGACGTTGAGCTCCTTGACCACATGGATCGGCAACCGGATCGTACGGGTCTGATTCATGATCGCCCGTTCGATGGTCTGGCGAATCCACCAGGTGGCATAGGTAGAGAAGCGGAAGCCCCGCTCAGGGTCGAACTTCTCCACTGCCCGGATCAAGCCCAGGTTGCCCTCCTCGATCAGGTCCAACAGCGACAGGCCACGATTGACGTAGCGTCGGGCGATTTTCACCACCAGCCGCAAGTTACTTTCAATCATGCGCTTGCGCCCAGCCGGATCGCCCTTTTGCGACAAGCGCGCAAAATGGACTTCTTCTTCGGGAGTCAGCAAAGGGGAAAAGCCAATTTCATTGAGGTACAACTGCGTAGCGTCGAGCGCCCGCGTGTAGTCAATGTACTTGTGCTGCTTTAACGCGGTGGCGTTTTTGGATTTGGTGCGAACTGAAGGTTTAGCAGCTCCTTCATCATTCGACATCGATTCCTTTTCGGTGAGGATCTCCATTTCAAGGAGAACCTCATCGTCGATGTCAAACTCCGGCGCTTCTTTACTGAGAGCCATTGTTATAGTCCTTTGGTGAGTTCGACCTCAAGCTCAAGCGACGCCTTTATCCTTGGCAACGCTGGAGCCTGTTCCTTCTACGTGAGGGAACAGGCTGTGCAACACATCAACGACGGGGTAGGAATTGCAGCGGATCTACAGGCTTCCCTTGGCGGCGAATCTCAAAGTGCAGTTTCACCCGGTCTGTACCAGTTGACCCCATTTCGGCAATTGTCTGTCCGACTTTGACCTGCTGCCCCTCCCGAACCAACAGCCTGCGGTTATGACCGTAGGCACTGACGTAGGTATCGCTGTGTTTGATGATGACCAGCTCGCCGTAGCCCCGTAAACCACTCCCGGCGTAAACCACTGTCCCATCAGACGCAGCTAAAACAGGCTGTCCCAAATCCCCGGCGATATCAATGCCTTTATTCAAACTACCGTTTGAAGAGAATTTTCCAATCAGCACCCCGTTTGAAGGCCATCCCCAACCGGTCGGCGCCGGCCCGGCAGGTGGCAACGGCGTGGCTGCCGGCTTGCTCGCAACCGTAGGCGCAGCGGTGCCTGCAGGCCTGGTGATGATTGTGGTTTTGCTTGAGGACGAGGCCGAAGATCCGGACTTTGTCACAACTGCCGTAGATGCCGAACCGGTACGCCCATCGAAACGGATGGTTTGCCCGGGATGTATCGTATACGGCACAGGAATATTGTTACGAGCTGCGAGCGCCTTGTAATCCCAGCCGTAACGGAAGGCGATTGAGAACATCGTGTCCCCCTTTCGCACTACATATTGCCCGGTGGTGACTGTCGGTTTTTGCGGCACGGCGCTGGCACCGTTTCGGTCGACAACCCGAGCGCCGCTGGACGGAGAGCTTGAGCAACCCACCAATAAGGAACTCAAGACAAGGCCAAGCACCAGTCGCTGAAAACTTGTTTTACTCATACGCTGCGCTAGACCTGTGAGACTCACCCGCCGCTCCCTTTGTGCTGGCCGAACATGAATGCCTGTATCAGGCTTGAAATATGTCGCAAGTATAACTGGGCATTGGCTTTTTACCGGTACACGACTGAAACGAAAAATTCATCGCGTTTAAACCCGGCTTCCAATCATGTTGACTCAATAAGCCCCGCCGTAAGACACATCCCCATCAACAGAATTCACTGTTTGCAAAGAAATGATCAGGCCAGCGGGCCATTGAGCAGCGGAACGAAGCGCACAGCACCCAGTACATGCCGGGAAAAGCCTTCGTCCTCGCGAATAATGAGCATCAATTGTTGCACTTCGCCAGAGCCCACCGGGATGACCAAGCGCCCGCCAGGGGCGAGCTGATCGAGCAACGCCTGGGGCACATCGGTGGCGACCGCCGTGACGATAATGCCGTTATACGGCGCCAGCGCCGGCCAGCCTTCCCAACCGTCGCCCCAACGGAACACCACGTTGCGCAGGTTGAGCTCCACCAGGCGCTCCTTGGCGCGGTCCTGCAGGACCTTGATGCGCTCCACCGAGAACACCCGTTCCACCAGCTGCGAGAGCACGGCGGTCTGGTAACCCGAACCGGTGCCGATCTCCAGCACCTTGTCCAACGGCCCCGCCGCCAGCAGCAGTTCACTCATGCGCGCGACCATATAAGGTTGCGAGATGGTCTGGTTATGGCCGATTGGCAACGCAGTGTCTTCATAGGCACGATGCGCCAGCGCCTCATCCACGAACAGATGCCGAGGCGTGCGCCGGATGACTTCCAGCACCTGGGCGTTGGACAGGCCTTCTTCATACAGACGCTGGATCAAACGCTCGCGGGTACGCTGGGAGGTCATCCCGATACCACGACGCAACAGGTCGTCTTGTTCACGCGCCATTAACGCAACCCCTCAAGCCAGCCATCCAGACTACTGAAGGCATCACTGAAGGTGCGATCGAGCTGCAACGGGGTAATCGAAACATAACCTTGCATCACCGCATGAAAGTCGGTGCCGGGGCCGCCGTCTTCGGCATCGCCGGCGGCGGCAATCCAGTAACCTTCCTTGCCACGCGGGTCGACCACCTTCAACGGTGCTGCCGCACGAGCGCGATGGCCCAGGCGCGTCAGCTGGATGCCGCGGATATGGTCGAGGGGCAAATTGGGGATATTAACGTTGAGCACCGTGCGCGGTGGCAAGTCCAGCGAGCCGTGGGCTTCCACCAGCTTGCGGGCGAAATACGCCGCCGTCGCCAGGTTATCCAGTTGCCGTGAGGCAAACGAAAAAGCGAATGAGGTGCGCCCCAGGAAACGCCCTTCAAGGGCCGCCGCCACGGTGCCGGAATACAGCACGTCATCGCCCAGATTGGCGCCCAGGTTGATGCCCGACACAACCAGATCCGGCTCCTGGTCCAACAAGCTGTTGATTGCCAGGTGCACGCAGTCGGTGGGGGTGCCGTTCACGCTGATAAAGCCATTGGCCAGAACCTGCGGGTGCAGCGGACGGTCGAGCGTCAGAGAACTGCTGGCGCCGCTCTTGTCCTGGTCCGGGGCAACCACCACACACTCGGCGTAATCCTGCAGCGCAGCATAAAGCGCGGCAAGACCGGGTGCGGTGGCACCGTCATCGTTTGATATCAGAATACGCATGGGTTGTCCGTCGGCCCCACCGGCACCAGATCAACAAGCTCGCGCACCAACACAGTGGCGAAGCATCCGGCCGGCAGGACGAATTCCAATTGCAGAATGTCAGGACCGGGATAATGCCACGTCAACCCGCCAATGGGCAGTCGCAGAATGCGACGTTCCTGGCTCATGCCGGCGTTCACCAGCCAATCGCGCAGCTCTGGCTCGCTCGCGGCAATGGTTTGCTCAAGCGTGTGGGTCGCGCCGCCGGCCGGTGAATCACCCTCGCCCCACTGTGGGCCGGTGGGGTGCAGATCCAGAATCGCCAGGCGCGGGTCGCTGCATTCAGCCTCACCCGCCGGAAAAAAACTGCGACTGTCGGTAAACGCCAGCAGGTCACCGACCTGGGCACGTTGCCAGGAGCCGTCCGCGACCCGCGCCGCCAACACTTTGTTAAACAGAAAGCTGCGCGCGGTCGACAGCAGCCGCGAACGCACATTGCGCTGCTCGGGCAACGCCTTGCGTGCCGCCCACCCACGGGCATCCACCACGTTGCCGCCGTTATGCCCGAAACGCTGGGCACCGAAGTAGTTCGGGATGCCGTGCTGGGCGATCAGTTGCAAGCGTGCGTCGATGGCGGCGGTATCGCCGGCCAATTGCGTCAGGCGCAGGGTAAAGCCGTTGGCCGAATGCGCGCCGCGTTGCAGCTTGCGCTTGTGGCGGCCCATTTTGAGGATCTTGAGGGTGTCGTTTTCGGCCCCGCTCATGTCCGGGTCGGCCTTGCCCGGCAGTTGCACGCTGAACCACTGACGGGTCAACGCCTGACGGTCCTTGAGCCCGGCATAGCTGACGGTGCGCAAGGGCACGCCAGCAGCCTTGGCGATACGGCGCGCAGCCTCTTCGGTATTCAGGCCGCGCTTTTCTACCCACAGCCACAGGTGCTCACCGTCGCCGCTCAGGGGAATGTCCAGCACTTCGTCGACCTGGAAGTCTTCAGCCGTTGCCTTCAAAACCGCGCTGCCCAAGGCCTCGCCATAGGCACGCGGGCCCAGCAATTGCAGATCATTCATGCGCGCAGCAACAAGGCGACGGAGTGCACCGCGATGCCTTCTTCCCGGCCGGTAAACCCGAGCTTTTCGGTGGTGGTGGCTTTCACGTTGACTTGATCCAATTCAATTTGCAGGTCGGCGGCAATCAGCGCGCGCATCGATTCGATGTGGGGTGCCATTTTCGGCGCCTGGGCCACGATGGTGTTGTCGACGTTGCCGACCTTCCAGCCCTTGGCATGGATCAGGCCGACCACGTGGCGCAGCAAGACACGGCTGTCCGCGCCCTTGAAGGTCGGGTCGGTGTCTGGAAAGTGCTTGCCGATATCGCCCAACGCAGCCGCGCCGAGCAAGGCATCGCTCAAGGCATGCAGCACAACGTCGCCGTCGGAATGAGCCAGCAACCCATGGTGGTGTGCAATGCGCACGCCGCCCAAGGTGATGAAATCGCCTTCAGCGAAACGGTGCACATCGTAGCCGTGGCCAATACGCATAAAAAAACGCCCCGATTTAATTCAGGGCGTGATTCTACCTACTTTTGCCTCACATTAACCGAGCAAAGCACGACCATGATGTCGCAAATGATCTTCGATGAAGCTGGCGATAAAGAAGTAACTGTGGTCATAACCCGGCTGCAGGCGCAGTTCAAGCGGATGGTTGGCAGCCTTGGCCGCTTGCTGCAACGCCTCAGGCTTAAGCTGCACGGCAAGGAAATCGTCGCGATCGCCCTGATCCACCAGCAGCGGCAGTTTTTCCGAGGCTTCGCTGATCAGCACGCAGGCATCCCACTCGCGCCATTTGGAGCGCTCTTCGCCCAGGTAACGGGAGAAAGCTTTCTGGCCCCACGGGCAATCCATCGGATTGTTGATCGGCGAAAACGCCGACACCGATTGGTAACGCCCCGGGTTGCGCAAGGCACACACCAGCGCACCGTGACCGCCCATGGAGTGGCCGCTGATGCCGCGCTTGTCTGAAGCCGGGAAATGCGCTTCAACCAAGGCAGGCAATTCCTGCACGACATAATCATGCATCCGATAGTGCTTGGCCCACGGTTCCTGCGTGGCATTCAGGTAGAAGCCGGCACCCAGGCCAAAATCCCAGGCGTTGTCCGGGTCGCCCGGCACACCCGGCCCACGCGGGCTGGTGTCCGGCGCGACAATGATCAACCCAAGCTCGGCGGCCATGCGCTGGGCGCCGGCCTTTTGCATGAAGTTCTCATCGGTGCAGGTAAGCCCCGACAGCCAGTACAGCACTGGCAACTTGCCGCCCTGCTCCGCTTGCGGCGGCAGGTAGACGGCGAAAGTCATGTCGCAACCGAGCACATCGGAATGGTGCTTGTAGCGTTTATGCCAGCCACCGAAGCTCTTCTGGCACGACAGGTTTTCCAGGTTCATGGCCGACCTCAGAAGTGGATGACGGTACGAATGCTCTTGCCTTCATGCATCAGATCAAACGCTTTGTTGATGTCTTCCAGGCCCATGGTGTGAGTGATAAAGGTGTCCAGCGGGATTTCGCCGGTCTGGGCCATTTCCACATAGCTTGGCAATTCGGTACGACCGCGCACACCGCCGAACGCCGAACCGCGCCAGACGCGCCCCGTCACCAGTTGAAATGGGCGGGTGGAGATTTCCTGGCCGGCACCGGCCACACCGATGATGACCGACTCGCCCCAACCTTTGTGGCAGCACTCGAGGGCGGCGCGCATCAGTTGTACGTTGCCGATGCACTCGAAGGAGAAGTCCACGCCGCCGTCGGTCAAGTCGACGATCACGTCCTGGATCGGGCGGTCATAGTCTTTCGGGTTAATACAGTCGGTGGCGCCCAGTTGCTTGGCGATTTCGAACTTGGCCGGGTTGATGTCGATGGCAATGATGCGACCGGCCTTGGCTTTCACCGCGCCAATCACCGCCGACAGGCCGATGCCGCCGAGGCCGAAGATGGCCACGGTGTCGCCCGGCTTGACCTTGGCAGTGTTGATCACTGCACCAATGCCGGTGGTGACACCGCAGCCCAGCAGGCAGACTTTTTCCAGCGGCGCTTCTTTAGGGATCTTGGCCACGGAGATTTCCGGCAACACGGTGTACTCGGAGAAGGTCGAGGTGCCCATGTAGTGGAAAATCGGCTGGCCCTTGTAGGAGAAACGCGTGGTGCCGTCGGGCATCAGGCCTTTGCCCTGGGTGGAGCGAATGGCCTGGCACAGGTTGGTCTTGCCCGACAGGCAGAATTTGCACTTGCCGCATTCCGGGGTGTACAGCGGGATCACGTGGTCGCCAACCGCTACCGAGGTAACGCCTTCGCCGATCGCTTCAACCACCGCACCGCCTTCGTGGCCGAGGATCGACGGGAAGATGCCTTCCGGGTCGGCGCCCGACAAGGTGTAGGCGTCGGTATGGCACACGCCGGACGCAACCACACGCAACAGCACCTCGCCGGCCTTGGGCATGGCGACATCCACTTCAACGATCTCAAGGGGCTTTTTAGCTTCAAAGGCTACGGCGGCGCGGGACTTGATCATCCGGGTTTCTCCAGGGAGTTAAAAACTGAGGCAGTGAGTGTAAAACATGGCTCACTGATGAATAATCCAGGCAAAAGCAAAACATTATTGCTGCACAGGGACAATCAACATGCTGGAAAACCGCTGGGAAGGCATAGATGAGTTCGTCGCCGTGGCTGAATGCAGCCAGTTCACCGCGGCGGCCGAGCGGCTTGGGGTGTCTTCATCGCATATCAGCCGGCAGGTGGCGCGCCTGGAGGAACGGCTGCAAACGCGCTTGCTGTATCGCAGTACGCGCAAGGTGACGCTCACCGAAGCCGGCCAGACCTTTCTGCAACATTGCCAGCGTTTGCAAGATGGTCGTGAAGAAGCGTTGCGCGCGGTGGGCGACCTCACCAGCGAACCCAAGGGCATGTTGCGCATGACCTGCGCGGTGGCTTACGGCGAGCGCTTCATCGTGCCGTTGGTCACGCGGTTCATGGGGCTGTACCCGCAGTTGCGCGTGGATATCGAATTGAGTAATCGCCAGTTGGACCTCGTGCACGAGGGGCTGGACCTGGCGATTCGCCTGGGGCGCTTGCAAGACTCACGCATGGTCGCCAGCCGCCTGGCACCTCGGCGCATGTACCTGTGCGCATCGCCGTCCTACTTAGCGCGGTATGGTCGGCCACATAGTTTGTCGGAATTGAGTCGGCATAACTGTCTGATCGGCAGCTCGGATATCTGGCAACTGGCTCAGGATGGACGGGAATTTTCCCAGCGAGTGCAGGGAAACTGGCGCTGTAACAGTGGGCAGGCGGTACTGGATGCGGCGCTGCAAGGGGTTGGGTTGTGCCAACTGCCGGATTATTACGTGCTGGAACATTTGCACACTGGCGCGCTGGTGTCGTTGCTGGAGGCGCATCAGCCGCCGAATACGGCGGTGTGGGCGTTGTATCCGCAGCAGCGGCATTTGTCGCCGAAGGTCAGGAAGCTGGTGGACTTTTTGAAGGCTGGGTTGGCTGAAAGGCCGGAGTACTGTGGCTGATTATTCGGCGCCTGTACCGGCCTCATCGCGGGCAAGCCCGGCTCCCACAGGGGAATGCATTTCAAAGGTAGAGCTAACTTGCTTCCCACAGGGGAATGCATTTCAAAGGTGGGAGCTGGCTTGCTTCCCACAGGGGAATGCATTTCAAAGGTGGGAGCTGGCTTGCCTGCGATGAAGTCGACACGGTTTAACTGACTACCTGCGGTTAGCCCACCGTAACCTGAGCCATTCAAGATCCTCTGGCCGGGTCACCTTGATGTTGTCCGCTCGCCCCTCGATCAAGCGCGGCGCTTGACCGGACCATTCCATGGCCGAGGCTTCATCAGTGATCACCGCATCGGCCACCAGGCTATCGGCCAAGGCACGATGCAACGCACCCAGACGAAACATCTGCGGCGTATACGCCTGCCAGATCAGGCTGCGGTCGACGGTTTCAACCACACGTCCATGTTTGTCGACGCGCTTGAGGGTGTCGCGCGCCGGCACCGCCAGCAGGCCGCCGATCGGATCATCCGCCAGTTCAGCCAGGAGTTTGTCGAGGTCATCACGGCTCAGGTTTGGCCGCGCGGCATCGTGCACCAGCACCCAATCATCATCACTGGCGCCCAGGGCATTGAGTTGCAACAGCGCATTGAGCACCGAGCCCGAGCGCTCGTCGCCGCCGTCCGCACGCACGATGCGAGGGTCGTTGGCACACGGCAGGTTTGGCCAATAGGGATCATCGACAGCAAGGCTGACCACCAGCCCCTTGAGGCCTGGATGGTCGAGAAAACAGCCAAGGCTGTGTTCCAGAATAGTGCGCCCGCCCAGTTGCAGATACTGCTTGGGACGGTCCGCAGCCATACGGGCACCGACGCCCGCGGCAGGAATCACGGCCCAGAAGGCCGGTAAATCGTTACTCATTGGGCCAACTGGTAGAGGGTTTCACCCTCCTTGACCATGCCCAACTCATGGCGAGCCCGCTCTTCAACGGTCTCCGTACCTTTTTTCAGCTCAAGCACTTCGGCATCGAGGACGCGGTTGCGCTCCAGCAGACGTTCGTTTTCGGCATGCTGGTCGGCAATCTGCTGGGTCAACTCTTTTACCTGCGCAAAGCTGCCATTACCCACCCATAGGCGGTATTGCAGGCCAGCCAGCAACAAGAGCAAGACGAGGAACAACCAATTGGGACTGCGCATCGAAATCCGGGTATCCAGTAAAAAAAGACAGCCATGCAAAACTTCTACAGCAACTGATAGCACGAAGCCTGGAAGACCCAGGCTTGTGCTTGATAGCCATCAGATTAGCGCCGAAATACACACTGTCGTGAACTTTCCGACACAATCCTTAGACTTTTACCACTTAACAATCAGCCGCGAAACTCGCTGCGACCGTTGTACTTGGCTTTACCTGCCAGTTGCTCTTCGATACGCAGCAATTGGTTGTACTTGGACACACGATCGGAACGGCACAGCGAACCGGTCTTGATCTGGCCTGCCGAAGTGCCCACAGCCAGGTCGGCAATGGTCGAATCTTCGGTTTCGCCGGAGCGGTGCGAGATCACGGCAGTGTAGCCCGCAGCCTTGGCCATCTGGATGGCTTCCAGGGTTTCGGTCAGGGTGCCGATCTGGTTGAACTTGATCAGGATCGAGTTGGCGATCTTTTTATCGATGCCTTCTTTCAGGATCTTGGTGTTGGTGACGAACAGGTCGTCGCCCACCAGCTGGATTTTCTCGCCGATCTTGTCGGTGAGGACTTTCCAGCCATCCCAGTCGGACTCGTCCAGGCCGTCTTCGATCGAGATGATCGGGTAGCGCTCGGTGAGGCCTTTGAGGTAATCAGCAAAACCTTCCGACGTAAACACGTGGCCTTCGCCGGACAGGTTGTACTTGCCGTCTTCGTAGAATTCGCTGGCCGCGCAGTCCAGGGCCAGGGTCACGTCGGTGCCCAGCTTGTAGCCAGCGTTGGCCACAGCTTCGGAGATGACTTTGAGTGCATCTTCGTTGGACGCCAGGTTCGGTGCAAAGCCACCTTCGTCACCCACCGCAGTGCTAAGGCCACGGGCCTTCAGCACAGCCTTGAGGTGATGGAAAATCTCGGTGCCCATGCGCAGGCCTTCGGAGAAGGTCTTGGCGCCAACCGGCTGCACCATGAATTCCTGGATGTCGACGTTGTTATCGGCGTGCTCGCCACCGTTGATGATGTTCATCATCGGCACCGGCATCGAGTAAACACCCGGGGTACCGTTCAGGTTGGCGATGTGTGCGTACAGCGGCAGGTCCTGGTCCTGCGCAGCCGCCTTGGCAGCGGCCAGGGACACGGCGAGGATGGCGTTGGCGCCCAGGCTGCCTTTGTTGTCGGTGCCGTCGAGCTTGATCATCGCGTGGTCCAGGGCTTTCTGGTCCAGCGGGTCTTTGCCCAGCAACAGGTCACGGATCGGGCCGTTGATGTTGGCTACAGCTTTGAGTACACCTTTGCCCAGGTAACGGCTCTTGTCGCCATCACGCAGTTCCAGCGCTTCGCGCGAACCGGTAGACGCACCGGACGGCGCGCAAGCGCTGCCGATGATGCCGTTATCGAGAAGCACGTCGGCTTCGACGGTGGGGTTGCCACGGGAGTCGAGAACTTCACGACCTTTGATGTCGACGATTTTTGCCATTGTTGTAAACACTCCAAAGTTGACGAAAACGACGCAGCTGTAGGAAATCTTTTGACCGACCGCAAGGGTGGAACAACAGGGCAGACTTGCAGGCGACAAGGCTCAGGCCCGCAGGCCTGAGCGTTTAGCGTGGGATACTTTACCGGAGAAACGCGGCTTACGCGGTCTCTACCGTCGGAAAACTCTTGACCAGTTCGTCCAACTGCTTCAACTGGGCCAAAAACGGCTCCAGCTTGTCCAGGCGCAGGGCGCAAGGGCCGTCGCACTTGGCGTTGTCCGGGTCCGGGTGAGCTTCCAGGAACAGGCCCGCCAGCGACTGGCTGATGCCCGCCTTGGCCAGGTCCAGCACCTGGGCACGTCGCCCGCCAGCAGAATCGGCTCGACCACCAGGCATTTGCAGCGCGTGGGTCACGTCGAAGAATACCGGGTATTCGAACTGTTTCATGATGCCGAAACCGAGCATGTCCACCACGAGGTTGTTGTAGCCGAAGCTCGAACCACGCTCGCAGAGGATCAACTGGTCGTTACCCGCTTCCACGCACTTGTTCAGGATGTGTTTCATTTCCTGAGGCGCGAGGAACTGGGCTTTTTTGATATTGATCACAGCGCCGGTCTTGGCCATCGCAACGACCAGATCGGTCTGGCGCGACAGGAAGGCCGGCAACTGGATGATGTCGCACACCTCGGCGACCACGGCAGCCTGTTCAGGCTCGTGGACGTCGGTGATGATCGGCACGCCAAAGGCTTGCTTGATGTCCTGGAAGATCCGCATGCCTTCTTCAAGGCCGGGGCCACGATAGGAGGTCACGGACGAACGGTTGGCCTTGTCGAAGCTGGCCTTGAACACGTAAGGGATACCGAGTTTCTCGGTCACTTTTACGTACTCTTCACAGACCTGCATCGCCATGTCGCGGCTTTCCAGCACGTTCATGCCGCCGAACAGCACCATGGGCTTGTCGTTGGCAATCTCGATGTCGCCTACGCGAATGATCTTCTGGGCCATCAGGTTTACGCCTTCTTCTGATGTTGCGTCAGTGCTGCTTTAACGAAACCGCTGAACAACGGGTGACCATCGCGCGGCGTCGAGGTGAACTCAGGGTGGAACTGGCAGGCCACGAACCACGGATGATCCGGCGCCTCGACCACTTCAACCAGCTTGCCATCACCGGAGCGACCAGAGATTTTCAGGCCGGCTTCTTTGATCTGCGGCAGCAGGTTGTTGTTCACTTCGTAGCGGTGACGGTGACGCTCGACGATCACGTCCTTGCCGTAGCAGTCGTGAACCAGCGAGCCCGGCTCCAGCAGGCAGTCCTGTGCGCCAAGGCGCATGGTGCCGCCCAGGTCGGAGGTTTCGGTACGGGTTTCAACGGCGCCGGTGGCGTCTTCCCACTCGGTGATCAGGCCCACGACCGGGTGGCCGCTGGTGTGATCGAACTCGGTGGAGTTGGCGTCTTTCCAGCCCAGCACGTTACGGGCGAACTCGATAACGGCCACTTGCATGCCCAGGCAGATACCCAGGTACGGCACTTTGTTTTCACGAGCGTATTGAACCGCGGTGATCTTGCCTTCCACGCCACGCAGGCCAAAACCGCCTGGCACGAGGATCGCGTCAACACCTTCGAGCAGTGCAGTGCCCTGGTTCTCGATGTCTTCGGAATCAATGTAGCGCAGGTTGACCTTGGTACGGTTGCTGATACCCGCGTGGCTCATCGCTTCGATCAGCGACTTGTACGCATCCAGCAGTTCCATGTACTTGCCGACCATGGCGATGGTGACTTCGTGCTCAGGGTTGAGCTTGGCGTCAACCACGGCTTCCCACTCGGACAGGTCTGCGCCATTGCACTGCAGGCCGAAACGCTCGACCACAAAATCGTCCAGGCCTTGCGAGTGCAGGATGCCCGGGATCTTGTAGATGGTGTCGGCGTCTTCCAGCGCGATGACCGCACGTTCTTCAACGTTGGTGAATTGCGCGATCTTGCGACGCGAGGAAATGTCGATCGGGTGATCGGAGCGGCACACCAGCACGTCCGGCTGCAGGCCAATCGAACGCAGCTCTTTTACCGAGTGCTGGGTTGGCTTGGTCTTGGTCTCGCCGGCGGTGGCGATGTACGGCACCAACGTGAGGTGCATCAGCATCGCGCGCTTGGCGCCGACTTCGAAACGCAGCTGGCGGATGGCTTCGAGGAACGGTTGGGATTCGATGTCACCCACGGTGCCACCGATCTCGACCATTGCCACGTCGGCATCGCCTGCACCCTTGATGATGCGGCGTTTGATTTCGTCGGTAATGTGCGGGATCACCTGGATGGTTGCACCCAGGTAGTCACCACGGCGCTCTTTGCGCAGCACGTGCTCGTAGACACGACCGGTGGTGAAGTTGTTGTTCTGGGTCATGGTCGTGCGGATGAACCGCTCGTAGTGGCCCAGGTCCAGGTCGGTTTCGGCGCCGTCGTGGGTGACGAACACTTCACCGTGCTGGAACGGGCTCATGGTGCCCGGGTCAACGTTGATGTACGGGTCCAGCTTGAGCATGGTGACCTTAAGTCCCCGCGCCTCCAGGATGGCCGCCAATGAAGCGGAGGCAATGCCTTTCCCCAATGAAGAAACAACACCGCCCGTGACGAATATGTAGCGCGTCATGAAAAACCCTAGAAGTCTGCGTTAAAGCGGTCCGAGCCGCCGGGGAAAGCGAAGGAAGGCCGAAGCCCCCGATCACCTGCATTAATCACAGTGCACCTTTCAAAAAAACCGCCGCGTGGTGACAGACCAGCAATGAAACACCGGTACGTTGATCGCTACACATTTTTTGGAATCGCCCAGCAAAGACTGCTTGGTAATCGGCAACTGCTGCGATTCAGTTGAATCCACAGAAGTTGTATCAAGAAGGGAGCGTAGTCTACCGGAAAGCCTCTATCAGCTCAAACCTTGATCGCACCTCTGTGGCATCCAATGTAATTGCCACTTGCCAGTCGAGCAGGCCCATAGCCCCGCAAGGGTTGGGACAGCCAGCAATTGCTCGCCCTGATAGAGCAGCGGCAATCTGCCACGGATGAAGCCCGGCAAGCTACTTTCATTCAGCAGGCGCTTCAAGTCCCGCCGGCCCCGACCAGGCACATCGATGATTTCGCCGCCCTGGCGATAACGAATCACCAACGGGCCTGCAGGTGCCTCTCCGATAAGTTCAAGCTGACCATTACCCGGTAACTCTAGTGGGTTTTGCGGATGGGGCCAGCTCACCGGCGTGTCGGAAAACGCTGAATAGGTGGAAGGCAGCCACCACACACGCTCGCCGCAGCGGTGCAATTGACCATCGGCCAGGCGCCACAGCGGTTGCGCATCACCCTTGGCATCCCGCAAGGAATACCAACCGGCCCAGTGGTCGCTGTCGGGCAAGCGCGTCAGCGGCGTCAGCCAGTGGCGCAGGGCATTGCGTTGGCGGGCATCGGAAAATTCGCGCAAGGGAGCGAGGGCCAATGACGGCAAGGCCAGCCAGGGAAACGGCGAAGGCTGGTCGGCGGTTTGCAGGTCAATGACGGCCAATTCGTCGAGCAAGCCCTGGGCTTCGCTCAAATGCTCGGCAGCGCGGGCCAGGCTGGCGACCGCTTGGGGCCAACGCTCGCTCAGCAGCGGAAACACACGATTGCGCAGGTAATTGCGCGAAAATCGGGAATCGGCGTTGGATGGGTCTTCGATCCACTGCAACTGGTGCTGGTGCGCATAGGCTTGCAGCTCGACGCGTGAGACATCCAGCAACGGCCGCAGCAAGTGCCCTCCCCCCAATGGGCGATGCACCGGCATGGCCGCCAAGCCTCGCACCCCCGCGCCACGCAACAGGCGAAACAGCAGGGTTTCGGCTTGATCGTCACGATGCTGGCCGGTGAGCATCACCTGCCCTGCCCCGGTCACTTCGGTAAACGCCCGGTAG
>NZ_VBVZ01000929.1 GCF_005863185.1 Pseudomonas edaphica | reverse complement strand
AAAGCGCCCTACCAGTTGAAAAACAAACCCTTGGTGATGAGCCAGGCGCTGATCAACAAAGTGCGCAACACCCCCGGCGTGCGCCGCGCGATGGAGTTCTATGCACGCGGCCAGATTGTTGATGGCCGCCGCGAGTGGTACCACGTCAGCCGTCACTTCAACCGCGATGAAATGGTCGCCCAGGCCAAGCTGGCCTACGACATGAAGTGGTACTTCCCGGCGATCCGCACCATCAGCCAGGCGCAGTACTGGGATGATCTGGATATTCGTTTCCCGATGGCACACCGCGACACGCTGGTACGCGAAGCCAAGGTGCGTGGCCTGCATTCAAGCTGGGTGTTCGCCATCACCCGCCAGGAAAGTGCCTTCATGGACGACGCGCGCTCCGGCGTCGGCGCCAGTGGCCTGATGCAACTGATGCCCGGCACTGCCAAAGAAACCGCACGTAAATTCAGCATCCCACTCGCCTCCCCGGCCCAGGTGCTGGACCCGGACAAAAACATCCAGCTCGGCGCCGCCTACCTGAGCCAGGTACACAGCCAATTCAACGGCAACCGCGTACTCGCCTCTGCCGCCTACAACGCCGGCCCCGGCCGTGTGCGCCAGTGGCTGCGCGGTGCCGACCACCTGAGTTTCGATGTGTGGGTGGAAAGCATCCCGTTCGACGAAACCCGCCAGTATGTGCAGAACGTGCTGTCTTATTCGGTGATCTACGGGCAGAAACTCAATTCACCGCAGCCGCTGGTGGATTGGCATGAGCGGTATTTTGATGATCAGTAAGACTGACTGAAGTGCGATCAGCAGGCTTGCTGTGGCCAACAGGTTTCATTTGGCCACCAGGCTTTATGTGGCAAGTAGGCTTGTTGTGGCGAGCAGGCTTGCCCTGCGCTGGAGTGCGAAGCGCTCCCCATTCAGCCCCGCCGCGGTGTAACTGATAGGCCGAGTCGGCAAGTTTTGGGGCTGCTACGCAGCCCAACGCGGGGCAAGCCCGCTCGCCACATAGATCAAGCTAGCCTTCGTTTTTCACAACCTCACCGCCATCACTGAACTGCAACGCCGCTAACCGTGCATACAACGGATTACTCGCAATCAACTGTTGATGCGTACCCACTGCCACCAGCTTGCCCTGGTCCATCACCGCAATCCGGTCGGCGTTCTTCACTGTGGCCAACCGATGCGCAATCACCAGCGTGGTGCGGCCCTGCATCAGTTGCGGCAAGGCTTGCTGAATCAGGTGCTCACTCTGCGCATCCAGGGCGCTGGTGGCTTCGTCCAGCAGCAGGATCGGCGCATCCACCAGCAACGCGCGGGCGATGGCCAGGCGTTGGCGTTGGCCGCCGGACAGGCCCATACCGCCGTCGCCCAGATGAGTCTGGTAGCCATCGGGCATTTGCAGGATGAAGTCATGGGCGTGGGCGATGCGTGCCGCGGCTTCGACCTGTTCGCGGGTGGCGGACGGGTTGCCATAACGGATGTTTTCTTCAACGCTGCCGAAGAACAGCGCCGGGCTCTGGGAAACCAGCGCGAAATGACGGCGCAGGTCCATTGGCTCGAGTTCGGTCAGCGGGTGGCCCTCAAGCAGGATGCGGCCTTGCTGCGGATCGTAAAAGCGCAGCAGCAAATCAAAGATCGTCGATTTACC
>NZ_VBVZ01000928.1 GCF_005863185.1 Pseudomonas edaphica | reverse complement strand
AACATATCCTGCACGTCATCATGGTTGTCCAAGCCTTCCAGGAAGGCTTCGACTTCAGCCATATGCTCATCGGTCAAACCGCTGACCGGGTTCTTCGAGATGTAGCCCAGCTTGGCCGACAACACGGTGAAACCCTGCTCTGGCAGTGCTTTTTGCACCGCATCAAGATCGGTGGTTTCGGTGATGAACAAGGTGCTCCCTTCTTCTTCGCCGTCTTCAAAGTCCTGCGCGCCGGCTTCAATGGCGGCCATTTCCGGGTCGGCGTCCGGGCTGTCCGGCGAGGCTTCGATCAGGCCGACGTGGTTGAAGTCCCACGCCACGGAACCGGAAGCGCCCAGTTGGCCCTTACGGAAGGCCACGCGGATTTCTGCCACGGTACGGTTGATGTTGTCGGTCACGCATTCAACGATCAGCGGCACCTGGTGCGGGGCAAAACCTTCGTAGGTCACGCGGTGGTACTGCACGGTTTCGCCGAGCAGACCGGCGCCCTTCTTGATCGCGCGTTCCAGGGTTTCCTTGGGCATCGAGGCCTTTTTGGCCTGTTCTACCACCAAACGCAGGTGGGCGTTGGTCGCGGTGTCGGCGCCGTTGCGGGCGGCGATGGTGATTTCTTTCACCAGCTTGCCGAAGATCTTGCCCTTGGCATTGGATGCCGCTTCTTTATGTTTGACTTTCCACTGTGCGCCCATGACTCACTCTCTTTTCGTCCATCGCGCCGAAACGTCTACTGGCCGGCGCTTTGGGGGCAGAGTTTATAGCGCAAAAACACTCTAATCCACCAAAAAACCGGCCAAGTGCCTCAGGTGCGCAAGGGTTTGATCGTGACGTTGCGGTCGGGCACAAAGTCGCCAACCTGCGCCAGCGCGGCGGGCCTGGCGTTCCAGTAAGGCATCAGCACCAGTGAAGAAAACAACGCCGCGCCGGCAAATACGATAAACACCGTGACCGTATCGAAGTAGCCCGGCAGCAGGCCGCCAAGGATCGCCCCCACCGAACCGCAACCGTTCACAAAGCCTGCGGCCGTGGCGCCGGCCTTGGCGGTGCCGAAGTCGATGGCCGCCGTGCTGCTGATCATCGAGTCAGGCCCATACAGCGTCAGGCCCATCACAAACAGCAGGGCCATCACCAGCATCACGCTACCGGTGTGCATCGCGCCCATGAACAACGCCAGGGCCACGGTCAGCGCCAGCAGGCTGAGCACACAGGCCGGCATGCGCCGGGCGCCGAAGAGTTTGTCGGACGCCAGCCCGATCATGATCGGCCCCAGCAACCCGGCCAACTCGAATGCCGTGGGCACGATGGCCGCACCCACCTTGCCCACCGAGGGCATTTGCTCATAAACGATCACCGGCCCCCACAACAGCATCGCGTAACGCGCCGGTTTCAACAGAAAGTACGCCAGGCCCAAGACCAGCACCGTACGGTTACGCAGGATCGCGCGCAGCGGTTCCAGCACGCTGACTCGCTGTGTGTCGGCCGCCACGACCGGCTCCGGCTCAACAGCCGGCAAGCCGACATCCTGCGGTGTATTGCGCAGGAAGATAAAGAACAGCACAGCCACCACCGCCACCACCGCCGCGCTGGAAATAAACGCCGCATGCCACGTGCCGATCGGCGTGTACGCCCACCAGCCGGCAAAGGGCGATGCCACCAGG
>NZ_VBVZ01000927.1 GCF_005863185.1 Pseudomonas edaphica | reverse complement strand
CGCTAAGCCTTTGCGGTAAATGAAAAAGCCCCGACTGGTTCGGGGCTTTTTTGTGGCTGTTGGTTTTGTGGTGAATATCAGGGCCTCATCGCAGGCAAGCCAGCTCCCACATTTCGACTTGTGAACACCGTCAAATGTGGGAGCTGGCTTGCCTGCGATAGCGGTCTATCAGGCGCCGCCAACCACCGAAGCCTGCGCCGTCCGCAGTTCATGCCGATTGCCTTTAAACAGCACCAACGTCGCAATCAGCCCCAACACCGCCGCACCACTGAGCCAAATCCCTGGCGCCGCCTTGTTATCCAGTACATGGATCAGGTAAGTACAGGCCGCCGGCGTAAACCCACCAAAGGTCGCCGTTGCCAGGCTATAAGCCAGCGAGAATCCAGTGGTGCGCACTTCAATCGGCATGATCTCGGTAAGCGCCACCACCATCGCCCCGTTGTACGAGCCATACAGGAACGACAACCACAACAGCACGATCAGCAGATGGCTGAAACTCGGATTCGCCACCAGCCACGACAGCGCCGGATACGCTGTGAGAATTGCCAGAATCGTCGCACCCAGCAGCAAGGGTTTGCGCCCGATCTTGTCGGACACCGCGCCCATCACCGGCAGCCAGATAAAGTTGGAGATGCCCACGCACACCGTCACCAGCAATGCGTCGAAGTCAGACAGGTGCAGTTCGGCCTTGCCGAAGGTCGGGGTGTAAGCGGTAATGAGGTAGAACGACACGGTGGTCATCACCACCAGCGCCATGCCGGCGATGACGATGCCAAAGTTCTGGCCGATCGAACGCACGATTTCCTGCAGGGTAGGGCGGTGTTTACGTGCCTGGAACTCTGGGGTTTCCTCCAGCGAACGGCGAATCACGAAGATCACCGGCACGATCAGGCAGCCGATCAGGAACGGCACGCGCCAGCCCCAGTCGCCCATCTCTTCCGGGCTGAGCCAGTGGTTGAGGCCCACGCCGAGCAAACCGGCGAACACCACCGCAGCCTGCTGGCTGGCGGACTGCCAACTGACGAAAAAGCCCTTGCGTCCCGGTGTGGCGATTTCTGCCAGGTACACCGACACACCGCCCAGCTCGACGCCGGCAGAGAAACCCTGAAGCAGTCGACCGAACAGCACGATCAGCGGCGCGGCCACACCCAATGTGGCGTAGCCGGGCACGCAGGCAATCAGGATGGTGCCGGCGGCCATCAAGGCCAGCGTGATGACCAGGCCCTTTTTGCGGCCGTGGCGGTCGATATAGGCGCCAAGGAAGATTGCGCCCAGTGGCCGCATCAGGAAACCGGCGCCGAAGGTCGCAAGCGATAGCATCAACGAGGCAAACGCGCTGTCGCTGGGAAAGAAGGTCTTGGCAATGGCCGTGGCGTAGAAGCCGTAGACCATGAAGTCGAACATCTCGAGGAAGTTGCCGCTGACAACGCGAAAAATCGCTTTGCCTTTGCCCGTGGTAGTGGACATGTCATGCACTCATGTTGGCTGTCTTATTAGTGATCCCTGGTCATTACTCGTCCTTGCTGCAGTTTTGTAACCATATGTGTATTGGCCATTACCGGCAATAAAAATTGATAGCAAGCATGACTAAATGCGCAGTTGTCGAGGGCGATGAAAATCAAATGTGGGAGCTGGCTTGCCTGCGATAGCGGTGGGTC
>NZ_VBVZ01000926.1 GCF_005863185.1 Pseudomonas edaphica | reverse complement strand
GCGCAGCACCGGGTGCAACCAGTAGCCGATGCGCGTGGACCAGCCGATGGAGACGCCCGCGACAAAACCAGTCGCCGCGCCCAGCGCCACGCCCGAACCCAGCAGCAAGGCCGAATGCAGCAGGCTGTCGGCCAGGCGCGCATAGTCTTCGACATACACCGCAAGCAAGGCCTGGGGCGGCGCGAAAAACGGCACCGGCAGCAGCGCCAGCTTGGCGGTGAGCAGTTCCCAGACACCCAGCAACACGGGCAAGGCAATCAACCACGGCCCGGCCTTTTGCAAGCGCTGGCCGAGCCGCGAAAAACGCAGGCCCAGCAGGCTCAACAGAATGAACAGCGCAGCCACCGCCACGCACACATTGGCCAGCCCTTGGGTCATCGGCCAATTGCGCACGGCATTGGGCCAATAGCTGATCAACAGTGCCACGGCCACCCAGGCTGCCACTACCGTGGCGCCCTGCCAGCCGGCCTTGAATGTCAGGCTTGGGTTCAGGGTTGCAGCGTCAACTGAAGACATCAGCGGTGATCTCCTTGGCAAACTCCACCGGGTCGGTGCCTTTGCTGATCACCTCGACGGTTTTCAGGTCGGTGACATAGGTGGTGATTTCCTGCGTCAGCGCCGCGCCGACCGCATGGTGGCCGTGGGTGTGATCGTGCAGGATCGCCTGCACTTCTTCTGCCGTGGTATTGAGCGCATAGGCCTGGAAGCCCTTGGCGACTTCTTCGGGGTGCTGCACGGAATAATCGTGGGCCTCCAGAATCGCCTGGGTCAGCGCCGCGACCACGCGCTTGTCTTCACGTACCAGCTTGCCGGTGACGCCGACCACGCAGCAACTGAGGTTGGCGTATGCCTCCACCAGGTTGGTGGACAACTCCCGCGCCACGCCGGACTTGATCAGGCGGTACATGAACGGGTCACTGCCGCTGACCGCCTGCACTTCACCACGCTCCAGCGCGGTGCCCAGCAGGTCGGCCGGGTACAGGCGCCATTCGACGTCGCGCACCGGGTCGACGCCGTGCTTTTTCAGCAGGATCGAGAAGAAATTGCGGTCGGGGCTGGCCATGTCGGTGACGCCGATGGCCTTGCCCTTGAGGTCCTCCAGCCTGTTCACGCCGCCGTTCGCCGCACTCAGCAAGCGCAGGCAACCGCCGTGGGTACCGGCGGTGAGCTTGACGTCAAAGCCTTGTTCCAGAGCCTTGAGCCAACGCAGCGCCATGCCTATGCCGGCATCCGCCTTGCCGGTGGCGATGGCTTCGAGCAGCACTTCGGTGGAGTTGCCGAAGTTGACCAGCTCCACATCGAGGTTGTGCTTGGTGAAGAAGCCCTGGCCGTGGGCGATCACCACTGGCGCCAGGCACACAGCGTTGAGGTTGACCGCCAGTTTGAGCTTGCGCGGCGCGTCGAGGCGGATGAACTCGCCGGTACCTGCAGGTTCCGCAGGCGTGCCGTGCCCGGCGTGCTCGTCGGCCGCCAAGCCCAGGCTGGGCAGCGCCAGGCCGGCCATGGAAATGCCTGCCATGCCGAGCAAGCGGCGACGGGTCAAGAGATCAAAAGCAGCCATGCGCACTATTCCTTTAAATTGATGTACCCAATAAAAAACACCGCCGCCCAAATGTGGGAGCTGGCTTGCCTGCGATAGCGCAGTGTCAGTCAACAAC
>NZ_VBVZ01000925.1 GCF_005863185.1 Pseudomonas edaphica | reverse complement strand
GACACACCGCTTTCGCGAGCAAGCCCGCTCCCACACAAGCCAGCTCCCACATTGGTTTTATGCCGTTCGTTAGACGGTTTGAGACATCCGGCCCGCCAGCAGCGCCCAGCCGAACAAGCCCAGGCACACAATGATCAACGGCCACGAGCGCCATTGCAGGTACGGCGTCAGGTTGTGCATCGGCACCACTTCGCCGTAGAGAATCCCACGCTCGAACTGCGGGATCTGCGCGGTAATCTGCCCAAATGGGTTGATCAAACCTGTCACCCCATTGTTAGTGGCGCGGATCATCCAACGGCCAGCCTCCAATGCACGCATCTGCGCCATTTGCAGGTGTTGCAGCGGGCCGATGGAGCGGCCGAACCAGGTGTCGTTGCTGATGGTCAGCAGCAAATCGCTCTGGGCCGACAGGCCTGCGGCGAATTCCGGGTACACCACTTCATAGCAAATGAACGGCGCAATCTGATAGCCCTTGGCCTGCAGCATCGCCTGATCGGACGGGCCGCGGGCGAAGTCCGACATTGGCAAATCGAAGAAGGCGATCAGCCCGCGCAGCATGTCTTGCAACGGCACGTATTCACCAAAAGGCACCAGTTTTTGCTTGAGGTAAGTGCCATCACCTTCACCCACCACCGTGATGCCGTTGAAGTAGCGCTTCTGGTGGTGCACTTCCTGGCGAATCGGTACGCCGGTGATCAGCGCGGAGTGCCGGTCGGCGGCAAACTTGCCCATCATGCCCAGGTAGCCTTCGACTGACTCTTTGAGCACCGGCACCGCGGTTTCCGGCCATACCAGCAGGTCCACTGGCTTGGAGCTGAAACTCATGTCGCGGTACAGCGCCAACTGCGCATCGATCTGCGCGGGGTCCCATTTCATGCTCTGTTCGACATTGCCCTGGATCGCCGCCACCGTCAGTGGGGCGCCCGAGGGCGAGGTCCAGGCGTGATGCTTGAGCGCCAGGCCGATGGCCCAGGGTGCAACCAACAACACCAAGCCTACGCCGATGAAGCCGTTGCGCTTGCTTGCCAGCAGGCGCGGCAGGTTGCACAGCACGGCCGCCGTCAGCGCCAGGGCAAAGGAGATCAGCCACATGCCGCCCAGTGGCGCAAGGCCGGTGAGCGGGCCATCGAGTTGGCTGTAACCGGAGTACAACCAAGGGAAACCGGTCAGGAACCAACCACGAAACGCTTCCTGGCCAACCCACAGCGCCGCAAAGGTCAGCGCATCGGCCAGCGGCGCCTCATTGCGACGCAGCCAGCGTGCCCACAGCCAAGCGGGCAGGGCGAAGAACCAGGCAATCGCGGCGGTAAACAACAGCATCAAAAAGCCAGCCAGCAACACCGAAGCGCCGCCGAAGTGGTGGATGCTGTAGTAGATCCAACTGGTGCCGGCGCCAAACAGGCCAAAACCGAAACACCAGCCACGGCCCAGGGCCTGACGTGGCGTCAGCTCGCGCAGCCCCACATAGAACAGCCCGACGGCCAGTAGCGCAAATGGCCACAGATCGAAGGGCGCCAGCGCCAGAGTAGTGATGGCGCCGGCCACCACGGCCAGCAGGTTACCGGGCCAGCCGGGTGCAATCAGACGGCGCATGTAGGGGTGGGTCATCAGCTATTTCCTGTGTCGCGCCGGGCCTGCTGCGGCACAGGGCAAGGCGCGAGGAG
>NZ_VBVZ01000924.1 GCF_005863185.1 Pseudomonas edaphica | reverse complement strand
GTATCAGGCACACCGCCATCGCAGGCAAGCCAGCTCCCACATAAACTCAGTTCCACAGGTTGATCTTCATGTGCTCCAGATTCTGGGTGGAACCGCTTCTCGCCCAAGCACACTCGGACGTAACAATTTCCATAAATCAATCAGCCAACCCCGCGCCAGCAGCGCCTCACTGGCCAGGCAGCGGGCGACCAGCAAGCCGGGCAGTTGGGTCAGGTCGCCGCGAATCGCATGGGGCAGGGCGCGGCAGGTTTCCAATAATTGAGGGTCTATATCGCCGGTCAGCAACAGCGTGGCAAACACCGGTTGCCCGTCCAGCCCGATGGGCGAGTCGAGCAAACCGTCGGCGCCTACAATGCGCTGGCGCTCATGCCAGAGCAACTGGCCGTCGCGGCGAATATCCAGCTGCGATTGAAAGTGGCCCAGGTCAAAACGTTCACCACTGGCCGGGCGGCCAAGGGCGATCACGTCCCAGTAGAACAGCCGGGCATCGCCTTGCAGGTCGATGCGCGTGCTGAGTTCGGCCTGGGCAGCGCTGAACACGATGGTTTCCTGGGGCAGCCATTCCAGGGTCGCACCAGCTTCCACGGTGAGGTCGAGTGTTTGATAGGCCGGGCCGCTGGCGCGATACCACTTGGCCGCACCGGGGCTGGTCAGTTGCGCCCATGCGCCTGCACCCACGTGTGCACTGATGTCCAGGCGGTCCCCGCCGGCTATCCCGCCTGGCGGGTGGACGATGATGTGCTGGCACACCTCGGGGCCTTCGGCGTACAAGTGCTTTTGCACCCGCAGCGGGCCGAGGTGGCGGCGCATTACCGGGCGCGTGGTGTCGCCGAAGCGCGCGTAGCCGAGTTCCAGCTCGGCATGCCAGCTGGGGGTGAACAGGGCAGGGGTAACGGGCAGGTTCATGTTTTTTTACTTATCGTCAGGACACAACAGATTAAATCGTAACCAGCCCGCGCACACCCTCGCTTTCCATATTTTCACCTCGGCCCTGCTGCACGATTTCACCACGAGACATCACCAGGTACTGGTCGGCCAGTTCGGCGGCGAAGTCGTAGAACTGCTCCACCAAAAGGATCGCCATATCGCCGCGCGCCGCGAGCTTTTTGATCACTGCACCGATCTCCTTGATGACTGACGGCTGGATGCCCTCGGTGGGCTCGTCGAGAATCAACAGGCGCGGGCGGCTGGCCAATGCGCGGCCAATTGCCAACTGCTGCTGTTGACCGCCGGACAGGTCGCCACCGCGCCGATGTTTCATCTGCAGCAATACGGGGAACAGTTCATAGATAAACGCCGGGACTTCCTTGGCTTCGGAGCCTGGGAAGCGCGAGAGCCCCATCAACAGGTTTTCTTCCACTGTCAGCCGCCCGAAAATCTCCCGGCCCTGGGGCACGTAGGCGATGCCCGCGTGTACGCGCTGGTGCGGTTTGAACCCGGTGATGGCCTTGCCTTCCCAATTCACCGCGCCGTCTTTGGCCGGCAGCAAACCCATCAGGCATTTGAGCAAGGTGGTCTTGCCCACGCCGTTACGGCCGAGCAGGCAGGTGACTTCGCCGATCTTCACGTCAAATGAGAGCCCGCGCAGGATGTGGCTACCACCGTAGTACTGGTGCAGCTTGTCGACTTGCAGCATGTTCAAAACCTCCTCAATTCCCCACTGAGG
>NZ_VBVZ01000923.1 GCF_005863185.1 Pseudomonas edaphica | reverse complement strand
CTGATTCGCAAGCAGAACATCAATATCCTCGACATCCCGGTGGCAGAAATCACTCGCCAGTACATGGGGTATGTCGAGTTGATGCAGTCGGTACGCCTGGAATTGGCCGCCGAGTACCTGGTGATGGCCGCCATGCTCGCCGAGATCAAGTCGCGCATGCTGTTGCCGCGTTCCGAGACCATTGAGGCCGAAGAAGACGACCCGCGGGCCGAGCTGATCCGCCGTCTGCAAGAATATGAACGCTTCAAGGCCGCCGCCGAAGGCATCGACGGCTTGAGCCGCGTGGGCCGTGATGTGGTGGTGCCCAAGCTCGATGCCCCGGAAGCCCGGGCGCGCAAGCTGTTGCCGGATGTGAGCCTGGAAGAATTGCTGATGTCCATGGCCGAGGTGCTGCGCCGGGGTGACATGTTTGAAAGCCACCAGGTCAGCCGCGAAGCGCTGTCGACCCGCGAGCGCATGAGCGATGTGCTGGAGCGCCTCAAGGGCGGCGGCTTTGTGCCGTTTGTCGAGCTGTTTACCAAAGAGGAAGGGCGCCTGGGGGTGGTGGTGACCTTTATGGCCATCCTCGAACTGGTCAAGGAATCCTTGGTCGAGCTGGTCCAGAATGAGCCTTTTGCGGCTATCCACGTGCGGGCGCGAGCCGAATAAAGAGCTGAATCGATGAATCTGACTGAACCCCGCGAACTGGCGCCCTTGCTGGAAGCCTTTCTCCTGGCCTCGGGTAAACCGCAATCCCTGGAACGCTTGTTCGAGTTGTTTGAAGAGGCCGAGCGCCCTGAACCACCGGTGTTCAAGAAGGCGCTGGAGATTCTGCGCAAGTCCTGCGACGGCCGCGCCTTTGAACTGCGCGAAGTGGCGTCAGGTTATCGCTTGCAGATCCGTGAGAAATTTTCCCCGTGGGTCGGCCGCTTGTGGGAAGAGCGCCCGCAGCGTTATTCCCGCGCGATGCTGGAGACCATGGCACTGATTGCCTACCGCCAGCCCATCACGCGGGGCGAGATTGAGGATGTGCGGGGTGTGGCGGTCAACAGCCATATCGTCAAGACACTGCTGGAGCGCGAGTGGATCCGCATCGTCGGCTACCGCGACGTGCCCGGCAAACCGGCGATGTTTGCCACCACCAAGGTGTTTCTCGACCACTTCAACCTGAAAAACCTCGACGACCTGCCGCCGCTTGCCGAACTGCGCGAGATGGAAGCCGAGCCGGTGCTCGACTTCGACGACGCGCCGGTGCCGGCCAGCTTGCAGGAGCTGGCCGACGCCACCGCCGAGCCGGAAGAGCCGAAGGACGAAACCAGTTTCCATACCTTGCTGCTTGAACTGGATGATATGGAGCAGGGCATCAAGACTGACTTTGATGACTTGCTGCGTGATGGCGCGGCTGAGCCTGAAACCCAGGTGAACGTTGAGGTTGAGGCCGAAGTCGAACCGGAACCCGAAGAGGATATCCTCGGCGTGGCCGAAGCCCGTGAAAAACTCCTGGCCGCCGTGGCCGCCCTTGAGCAGCCGCCGCTTAGCGACGAGGAAGACGAAGCCCGGGCGCTGGCTGAAGCCATCGAAGCCGAACGACGCCAGTTTGAGGACTGACCCGGTCTGCCAGACACATGGAAACCCTGTGGGAGCTGGCTTGCCTGCGATGCGGGCGCCCCGGTCTGTCGGTTGTACCG
>NZ_VBVZ01000922.1 GCF_005863185.1 Pseudomonas edaphica | reverse complement strand
CACCCCCACCCACAGAAAAATTGCAACAGGTGTATGCGAAGTGGCGCCAATTCGCTGACCAGATGACCCGACAAGTCGCGCAAAGCTATGGCACACCGCAGTGGGAATCCCTATGGGCCGCGATCGTCACTCGGTACCAGAAACTATCCTTTCGTGACTTGGTGACTCTGGCAAGTATTGCGTGGAAGCCATCGACTCCCGGCGATTTTGGCGGGCTCGGCATGACCTCGGAAGAGTCCACCCTTTTCTATTCCATCGGTATCGGAGATGGCAGTTGGGGCGCGTTTTATGACGTGTGCTGCCTCTATCCGTTACGCACGGCGATTTTCGGCTTCAGCAGCCAACTGCAACTGGTGCACGGGCGCGTGGGCATTAACGGCAACCCCGCGCCGTCTCCGTACTTGGGGGAAACCACTCTCAAAGACTGCAATGACTTAGCGTTCGACGCGCCACGTTATCTCGGCCTGGCAGCACTGGATGAGTGCCTGCTGTTTATGGAGACCAACGTCAACGGCCAGTCCTTTTATGATCACAGCCGGCAACGCGGCGCAGGCTTTCTGACCGACAGCTCGGTGACACGACTGACCAAGCGGGAAAACGGCCAAATCCGTGTGACTTACGACTGGCACGCCAGCAGCGGCACCGGCAAAACCGAACGCCATGAAGACTTCGATGCCGTGATCATGACACTACCGTCCTGGATTATCGAAACCCACATTCAGTTGGAGAATTTCAACCAGGTCATGCTGCCGTACACTGTCACCAACGCCTATAAAACCGCTCACTGGGAAACCAGCTGCAAGGTCTACGCACCGTTGAAAAAGAGCTTCCTGTCGAAAAACAAAAAAATCCCGCAGATCATGGTCACCGACAGTTTTATCCACGATGTGTACACCTACCGCTACCACGACGTCTATCCCTATGACTGCATTTTGCTCAGCTACACCTGGGAGGACGACGCCAGCAAACTGGCCGCCTTTGACGATCAGGCGCTGGTCAATAAATGCGTCACGGAACTGGACCGCATCCTGTTGCGATGCACCAACATCAAAACGCCGATATCACCCTACATCGACACAGAAAATGCCGTCGTCCAACGCTGGATGACTGACAAGAACGCGCTGGGCTGCGCCAAGCTGTATCGAGCAGGCACTTACTACGACGCGGTCAGCTTGATGCAGTACAACCGCGACTACAGTCCTGTTTCCGGGCTGTATCTGGCGGGCGAATCCTTTTCCGTGGATGCCGGCTGGACCGAACCCTGCTTGCGTGGCGCCGTCGATGCGGTGATCAACCTCTGCCACACCACCCAGGCCACCTTCAACGGAGGGTTTACCCTGGACGATTACCCACGCTATCAGGGGCAATCGCCAATACAGCAACAGCCTACGCTTTAAACCGAAACACCCTACTGACGCACAAGCAAAAAAGACTTCCTATTAAACGCCCGCCCTTAAAGGTGGGCTCATAACAATAAAAAGAGGTCTAGAACATGAACGACTCTACGAGTCCCGTCCGCGTCGCCGTTGTGCAATTCGATCCGCAAGTCGGCACACAAAACCGCCCCGCCAACCTGGAGACCAGCCTCAGCCTTGCGCTACAAGCGGTGAACAATGGCGCCAACTTGATTGTGCTGCCCGAGTTGGCCAACACCGGGTATCTATTCAACAA
>NZ_VBVZ01000921.1 GCF_005863185.1 Pseudomonas edaphica | reverse complement strand
AACTCCCCCGTTTTCCGCACTTGGCCAAGGCATGCCCATGACTCCCGCGTCGTCCGTCGATGAAAAGAGCTTCCGTACCCTGTTGAGCCGAAACGTCGCGTTACCCTTGGGCGTCGGCGTGCTCAGCGCGGTGTTTTTCGTCTGCCTGATCACTTATTTGCTGTCGGTTATCCAGTGGGTGGAGCACACCGACCGGGTTATCAATAACCTCAATGAGTCATCCAAACTGACGGTGGACCTGGAAACCGGCCTGCGTGGCTTTCTGATCACTGGCGACGAGCATTTCCTCGACCCTTACGAAGTGGCCAAGCCCCGCATCATTGGTGACCTGCGCAACCTGCAGGAGCTGGTGGCGGACAACCCACAGCAGGTCGACCGCCTCAAGCGTCTGGAGTCGATGCAATACGAGTGGAACAAGTACGCCCAATCGATGATCGACTTGCAGCGCAGCAGTGGCGATTACCGCGGGGCGGTGCAGGCCGGCCGCGGCAAGAGCCTGACCGACGCGATTCGCAACGAATACACGGATGCGGTGGCGATGGAGCAAGCGTTCCGTGTCACGCGCAATGCCGATGTCACCCGCACCACGATCATCAGCGTGACCTTGTACCTGGCCTTCGTGCTTGGACTGAGCGGTTTTCTGGCCTACATCGGTAGAAAGAATTTAATTGCATTGTCAGAGAGTTACAGCGCAAACCTCGCGTCACAACAGAAGATCGCCCGGCGCCTGGAGCAACAGGCCTGGCTGCGTAACGGCCAGACCGAACTGGCCGAACAGGTGCTCGGCCAACTGACGCTGAACATGCTTGGGCGCAATATCCTGCAGTTTTTCGCCCAATACATGGGCTCGGCGGTAGCGGCGCTGTATGTGCGCGAAGAGCACGGCGGCCTCAAGCGCGTGGCCACCTATGGGTTTTCCCGCGAGCAGGAGCAAAAAGAGCAGGCGATCTACAGCGACGAAGGCATCGTCGGGCAGGCCGCCCAGCTTGATCGCCTGATTCGCCTGGATGATGTGCCGGTGGATTACTTCAAGGTCAGTTCCGGCCTGGGCGAAGGTTCGACCCGCAGCGTACTGGTGGTACCGACCAGCGACGATGATCGCGTCAACGGCGTGATCGAACTCGGCTTCCTGCGCCCGTTGGATGATCGTGACGTCGAGCTGCTGGAGCTGATTGCCGGCAATATCGGCACCTCCATCGAAGCGGCGCGCTATCGCCAACGCCTGCAGGAAGTGCTGGCCGAAACCCAGCAGCTCAACGAAGAGCTGCAAGTGCAGCAGGAAGAACTCAAAACCGCCAACGAAGAGCTCGAAGAACAGTCACGTATCCTCAAGGAGTCCCAGGCCCATCTGGAAACCCAGCAGGCTGAGCTTGAGCAGACCAACGAGCAACTGGCCGAACAGACCCAGACTCTGGCCGAACAGCGCGACGCCATGGATCGCAAGAACGTCGAGTTGAACAAGGCTCAACTGGAACTGGAAGACCGTGCCGACGAGCTGCAGCGCTCCAGCAAGTACAAGTCCGAATTCCTCGCCAACATGTCCCACGAGCTGCGCACGCCGCTCAACAGCTCGTTGATTCTGGCCAAATTGCTCGCCGAGAACCCGCAGGAAAACCTCAGCACCGAGCAGGTCAAGTTTGCCGAGTCGATCTATTCGGCGGGCAACGACCTGTTG
>NZ_VBVZ01000920.1 GCF_005863185.1 Pseudomonas edaphica | reverse complement strand
CCCTGGTTCCAGGCGTACAGCAAATCACGCTGTTCTGCATCGATCAGCATGGCCAACTGCGCCACACGGGTGTCCGCACGCCCGACAATAGCGCGCAGCAAACGCTGCCAATGCTCGGCCATGCGCTGCACAGTGGGCGCCTCAAACAGGTCCGTGGCGTAGGTCAGCGAAGCCCGGATACCTTGCGGAGATTCTTGAGTATCCAGGCTAAGGTCAAACTGTGCGCTCTGGCTGCCCCACTCCAGCGCCTCAAGTGCCAGGCCCGGCAATTGCAGCTCGCCCCGCGACTTATGGGCTTCGGTCTGGTGGTTGAACATCACCTGAAACAACGGGTTATGGCTCAGGCTGCGCTCCGGTTGCAGCGCCTCGACAAGCTGCTCGAATGGCAGATCCTGATGGCTCTGGGCTTCGAGTGCGCGCTGCTTGACCTGGGCCAGCAACTGACTAAAGGGCATCTGCCCGTCGATATCAGCCTTGAACACCTGGGTATTGACGAAGAAGCCGATAAGGCGCTCGGTTTCTGCGCGATTACGGTTGGCGATCGGCACACCGACGCGGATATCCGACTGCCCGCTGTAGCGATACAACAGCGTCTGGAAGGACGCCAGCAACAGCATGAACAACGTCACACCTTCGCGTTGAGCCAGCGCCTTGAGACGGCTGACCAATACCGCGTCCAGGTCCATGTCCAGGCGCGCGCCGCGATAGCTTTGCACCGGCGGGCGCGGATGATCCAGGGGCAACTCCAATACCGGTTGCTCACCGCCCAACCGCTCAACCCAATAACCCAACTGGCGCTCTTTTTCGCCGGCTTCCATCCAACTGCGCTGCCACAAGGCGTAGTCGGGGTATTGAACCGGCAACTCAGGCAAACGCACATCCTGGCCCTGGCTGTAGCCCACGTACAACTGCACCAGCTCATCGACCATGACCTGCATCGACCAGCCGTCGGAGACAATGTGGTGCAGCACCAGCACCAGCACATGCTCATCCGGTGCCAGCTGCAGTAACTTCACCCGCAACAGCGGGCCTTGTTGCAGATCGAAGGGTTCGGCGACTTCGGCTTGCACTTGAGCTTCGAGTTGCGTGCGCTCACCCACACCCTCAGCGATCTCAAGGTGCAGCTCAGGCTTCACCACCTGTAATACCTGATCGACGTCTTGATGCAGGCAGGTGCGCAAACTTTCGTGACGGGCAATCAAGGCATCAAAGCTGCGCTGCAAGGCCGATCGATCAAGTCGACCTTTCAACCGCAACGCACGTGGCAAATGGTAGGCAGGGCTCTGCGGCTCCAACTGCCACAAAAACCACTGCCGCTCCTGGGCATAAGAGAGTCGCAGCGGCTCGCCTTCCTGACGCTTGAAAACCGGGGCAATCTCAAACAGGTTGATGCCTTGCTGCTTGAGCATTACCGCCAACGCTTTCTTTTGTTGCGCAGAAAGTGAACCTACCGACTCGATTAATGCTTGCACGCCACGCCCCTCAGGAAATCAATTTATCCAAATCTTCTGCTGATAGACGTTTGAGGGCCTCCAAGGATTTAGCCAATGCGTCCTGCACCGGTGAATTATTTGTTTGCCGGGTGGCGACATAGGCACTGAAATCCGCCAGGGTCGGGGTGGTGAAGATCGATTTGACGTCGAATTCGGCGTGCAACTGCTCGCGCAGGCGCACCAC
>NZ_VBVZ01000091.1 GCF_005863185.1 Pseudomonas edaphica | reverse complement strand
CTCGGTGTCATAGACAAACCCGTCGGGCAACGCGCCTTCGCGCTTGAACGGCTGGCCGGTGGCGTCGGTAACGGCCTGCCAGTGCTCAAGGATATAGCGCCGTGTAGTCGGCTCGAGTGCCGCGCCGCTGCCGGTGCGCAAACCGCCCACCACCAGGTGCACATCCACGCCGGCCGCCTGGGCCTGCTCAACCAGCGCCTGCGCCACCGGGGCAAAGCCCCAGCACCAGGAACACATCGGGTCCATCACATAGAGCAGGCGCGCGGGCATGGGTCAGGCCTCGGAAGGGGTTTGCTTGTAGTTGAAGCCAATCGGGTGCGGCATGTTGCGGGCCTTGGCCAGTTCGATCTGCTTTTGCCGGTCGATGGCGCTGCGACGGGTCTTCTCCGGCAGCTTATCCCAGCAATGCGGGCAACTGATGCCAGCCACATAATGCTCGGACGCGCGGTCTTCTACGCTGACCGGTGTGCGACAGGCATGACATTGATCGTAGTCGCCTTCGCTCAGGTCGTGGCGCACGGTCACGCGATTGTCGAACACAAAGCAGTCGCCCTGCCATTTGGTTTCTGCCTGCGGCACCTCTTCGAGGTACTTCAGAATCCCGCCTTTAAGGTGGTAAACCTCGTCGAAACCTTCGCTGAGCATGTAGCTGGAAGCCTTCTCGCAACGAATGCCGCCGGTGCAGAACATCGCGACTTTCTTGTGCCTGGCCGGGTCGAAGTTGGCTTTGATATAGTCAGGAAATTCGCGAAAACTGGTGGTTTTCGGGTCGATTGCGCCTTCAAAGGTGCCGATCGACACTTCGTAGTCGTTGCGCGTGTCGATCAACAGCACTTCAGGGTCGCTGATCAACGCGTTCCAGTCCTGCGGGTCGACGTAGGTGCCGACCTTTTTGTTCGGGTCAACGCCTTCGACGCCCAGGGTCACGATCTCTTTCTTGAGCTTGACCTTGGTGCGGTAGAACGGCTGATCGTCGCAGTACGACTCTTTGTGGTCGATGTCGTCCATGCGTGGGTCGTTCTTGAGCCAGGCCATAAGACCATCAATGCCTTCACGGCTGCCGGAAACGGTGCCGTTGATGCCTTCTTCGGCGATCAGCAAGGTGCCTTTGATACCGTTATCGACCATTGCCTGCAGCAGTGGCTCGCGCAGGGCGACGTAATCTTCGAGGGTGACGAACTTATACAGTGCCGCCACGACAATCGGTTGAGTCATGGGTGTTCTCTCCAGGTGGCTACCCTCGTAAGGGGTGAACCGGATGCAAAAAAAACGCGCCGGCTAAGCGGCGCGTTGCGGATTCTAACAAAATTGGCGACGTTTATGGGCCGCCTCTTTACTGTGGCGAGGGAGCTTGCTCCCGCTGGGCTGCGAAGCGGCACCGATAAGGCGATTGTGACCTTTCACAAAGATCGCAGTGATGGGCATCAGGGCTGCTGCGCAGCCCAACGGGAGCAAGCTCCCTCGCCACATAACGCCCATGCGCCACAGTGTCAGTGCCCGCCGGCGCAGGTCGGCGAGGCCGGGGCTGCGTCGATTTTCGCCCATTCGTCAGGCGTGTAGGTATGCAGCGCCAACGCATGGAATTCGCTCATCAGGTCAGCCAGGGTGGCATAGACCTTCTGATGGCGCTTGACGCGGTTGAGCCCCTCGAACTGCTGGCTGACCAGCACGGCCTTGAAGTGGCTCTGCAACCCACGGCTGTGCATATGGCTTTCATCCAGCACGCTCAAGTATTCCGGGCTCAGGGCGACGAGTGCCGATTCGATACGCTGTTGCATGGTCATTCCTGTTTACTTCTTCTTGGCCGGGGCCGGGGCTTTAGGCGTCAGCTCGTTGGTCATGTCTTCGAGCAGCTTGTTCACCACAGGTACCGCGCTTTCCAGCTTGGCCTGGGTCATCTGGGCCGATTGCTGGGTCAGTTGCGGCATTTTTTCCAGGACTTTCTTGCCCAGCGGCGACTGGTAGAAGGCTACCAGGTCCTTGAGCTCGGATTCGCTGAAGTTGGTGGTGTAGAGCTTGACCATGTCCGGCTTCAGCTTCGGCCAGCCGATGGCCTGGTCCAGCGCAGCATTGGCCTTGGCCTGGTAGCTGTCGAGTACGGACTGCTTGGCGGCAGGTGCCTTGGTCTGGGCGAAACGCTGGGCAAACATTTGCTGCACTTGCATGTACACCGGGGTACCCAGCTTGTCAGCGTGGGCCAGGGTCAGGAAGGCTTCGGCACTGGCGTTATGGCTGGCGGTATCGGCAAAAACCTGGCCGCTGGCGCAAACCAGAGCAACCGCGGTACAGATGGCACGAAGACGAGTCATCGAGTTTCCTTTCTAGCAGGCGAGGTAAGACCCCAAGGGCGACCATTCTGCGCCTAAAAAACCTTGCGGCTCAACCCCAGGCCTTGTTCAGCCTGGTTTTGCGGGGGCACGGGGCTGGGATCTGCCTTTCTATGCGAGCCGGCTTGTCGAATCGTCGCACCGCTGCGATGCAAGCACCGCGGTTTATCAGTGACAACCCGTTGACGCCATCGCAGGCAGCCTGAACCGCATGGGAATACCCTCGATGAAAAGTCTTTTATGGAACCCCACCAACGGATCACAGCCTAAACTGCGCAAACGAACCTGAAGGAGTGTGCCCGATGAGCCGTATCGAAACCGACAGCCTGGGAGACGTCCAAGTCCCGGATGACGCTTACTGGGGCGCCCAGACCCAACGCTCGCTGGTGAACTTCGCCATCGGCGAGCAACGCATGCCGCTGGCGGTGTTGCACGCGCTGGCCCTGATCAAGAAAGCCGCAGCACGGGTCAACGACCGCAACGGCGACTTGCCCGCCGACATCGCCCGCCTGATCGAACAGGCCGCCGATGAAGTGCTCGACGGCCAGCACGACGACCAGTTCCCGCTGGTGGTATGGCAGACCGGCAGCGGCACCCAAAGCAATATGAACGCCAATGAAGTGATCGCCGGCCGCGCCAACGAGCTGTCGGGCAAGGCCCGTGGCGGCAAAAGCCCGGTGCATCCCAATGACCATGTGAACCGCTCGCAAAGCTCCAACGACTGCTTTCCCACGGCCATGAGCATTGCGGCGGTGCAGGCGGTTCATCAACGCCTGTTCCCGGCGATCGCCACGCTTTCTGGCGGTTTGGCCGAGCTGGCTGCACGCCATATGAAACTGGTGAAAACCGGCCGCACCCATATGATGGATGCCACGCCGATCACCTTCGGCCAGGAAGTCTCGGCCTTTATCGCCCAACTCGACTACGCCGAGCGCGCCATCCGTAGCGCCCTGCCCGCTGTGTGCGAGTTGGCCCAGGGCGGCACCGCCGTGGGCACCGGGCTCAATTCGCCGCATGGCTTTGGTGAGGCGATCGCCTCCGAGCTGGCGGCCTTGTCCGGCTTGCCGTTCGTTACCGCCCCCAACAAGTTCGCCGCCCTCTCCGGCCACGAACCGCTGGTCACCCTGCACGGCGCACTGAAGACCCTGGCGGTGGCGCTGATGAAGCTCGCCAACGACCTGCGCCTGCTGGGTTCCGGCCCACGCGCAGGCCTGGCTGAGGTCAAGCTGCCGGCCAATGAGCCGGGCAGCTCGATCATGCCCGGCAAGGTCAACCCCACCCAGTGCGAAGCGCTGTCGATGCTGGCCTGCCAGGTGCTGGGCAATGACGTGACCATCGGCATCGCCGCCAGTCAAGGGCACTTGCAGCTGAACGTGTACAAGCCGGTGATCATCCACAACCTGCTCGAATCGATCCGCCTGCTGGCCGACGGCTGCAACAACTTCCAGGAGCACTGCATCGCAGGCCTTGAGCCGGATGCCGAGCAAATGGCCGAGCACCTGGAGCGCGGCTTGATGCTGGTAACGGCGCTCAACCCGCATATCGGCTACGACAAGTCGGCGCAGATTGCCAAGAAGGCGTACGCCGAAGGCTTGACGCTACGCCAGGCGGCGCTGGACCTGGGTTATCTGACTGATGAAGAGTTCGACCAGTGGGTGCGCCCGGAGAACATGCTGGAAGCCGGCCACTGAGAGAACTGGCGACTCGGTGAGTCAGTTAAAGCTGGGTGGGGCTGCTGCGCAGCCCAACGCAGGGCAAGCCTGCTCGCCACAGTGAGAGTGTTCGTCCTTAATAAGGTATTAAGACGCCATACGCACCCGCCGGGCCTTGAGCCCGGCGAGCAGCGACGGCGCCAGTGCTACCGTCGCTGAACCCAGCATCACCACCAATGCCCCTATATAGCCCACGGCATTGATCTCTTCTGCCTGCACATAGTCCGGCCACAGCCACGCCGCCACCGCCACCGCCACAAAGGTCACCAACGGCGTCAGCGCCAGGGTCGCACTGACGCGCGAGGCCTCCCAATGCGCCAGTGCTTCGGCAAACGCACCATAGGCCACCAGCGTGTTCATGCAGCACGCGAGCAGCAACCAGCCTTGCAGCGGACTCAATTGCAACGCCTCCAGCGGATGTGCCCATGGCGTGAGCAACAGGGCGCACGACAAGTAGATCACCATCATCACCTGCAGCGAATTCCACACCGTGAGCAATTGCTTCTGGCCCAGGGCATAGAACACCCAGATGGTGGTAGCCAGCAGGATCGTCAACACGCCCGCCGTGTAGGTGCCCATGGAGGTCAGCAGCTCAGCCAGGCGCTGGTTGAAGAACAGACCAAAGCCCAAGATCAGCACCGCCAGCCCCATGCCCTGCCCCAGGCTGAAACGCTCCTTGAACACGAACACACTGGCAATCATCAAAAAAATCGGCCCCATCTGCACCACCAATTGCGCGGTGCCGGGGCTGAGCATTTTCAGGCCCACCAGGTACAACACGTAGTTGCCCACCAAACCACACACGGCCATCGCCACCAGCCAGCCGCCCCTGGGACCAAGCACCTTGCGACTGGGCAAGCGTTTGCTCAGCGCCAGGTAGATAAACAGGCAACTGCCGGCCACCACCAGGCGAAACCAGGTGACGGTGATCGGGTCCATCACCTGCAATACTTGCTTGAGTTTGATCGGCAGAATGCCCCAGAGAAACGCAGTCAGCAGGGTCAGGCCAAAACCATAGACCCAGCGACCGGAAGAGATGTGCATGAGCGCCCCAAAATGCCAGAGGTGGAGGAGCTGGCATTCTAGGGCGAGGCGTTGTGCTTTGGGTATCGATCATTTGGGGGTCAGGGCACCCCCATCACCAACACACCACTGCCGCTGATGGCGCCAGGCGTCGGCAGTGAACCATTGCGCCGCACCAGCGAAAACGTCACATCATCGCCGCCCACACTGTTGGTGATACGGGTGAGGAATGAGCCGTTGACAGACACTGCAGCACCGCCGCGCAACAACGCCGTGCCCACATCGGGATTGCTCATGATCAGCAGGCGCGGGTCGAACGCGGAACGGGTGCCTTTGTAGGTAATGGTGATCGGTGTGTTGATCCCACCGTCGGGGCATGAGTAGGTCAGCCTGCGGTTACTGACGACGGAGGATGTCAACGGGTCGGAGCCTATGGCGCGTTGGTGGACGTCGCCGAAGTTGATCTCGATCGGGTTGTTATTGTTGATGGTGCAGGTGGAGGGCGAGACGGTGAAGTTGTTGGCCGCCGTGTAGGTCACCGTGAGCTGTGGCCGGGTGCCGTCGTAATTGTTCGAGCTGGTCAGGCGCAACAGGCCGAGGTTGTCGCCGATGCGAACATCGAACGGGTTGGACGGATAATTACGCAGCAGAATGTAGGGGGTGACATTGATCGGGTAAAACACCCCGTTGTTGGGAATCGTGGCTATTGCTATGCCACTGGGCACGGGCGTGTTGTAGAACGAGCCGTTGATGCGCAAACCGGTGCCTTCGCCGGCAAACTTTGGCCCGGGCGTCCACGCGGTACCCGCAGCACTCCCACTTGCCCAGAAGTCCGAATGCCAGGCGGGGCCGCCGCTGTAAGTGAAGCGACATTCCAACCTTGCCCCTTCCAACATGACCCGGGTGCGGTCTGCACTCAGGGTCACCGTGACCGGAACCTGCAGGTTGGGGTTGCCATTTTGCCAAGGCCCACCATTTACGCGACAGTCGACGGCATACGCGGTCGTCGTCATACCCGCCAGCACGATAAGCACTGCTGCTGCATAGAGTCGTTTCATGTTTATCTCTCGTTGCTCCTGTCTACCCGGATGCCACCAATTCATGTCTGGACTGACGGCTCGCCGCTAGGGGTAGTCCAACGTAAAAGTAGAGGTCACCGTATACGCACCGTGCCCTATGGTTTGATCCCTGATCGCGGTCGGCTCGCCCTGCACATAGGCTTTGAGCTCAATGACATTGTTGCCATCGCTCAACAGCTGTTTGTCGCTGACGGCATTCAAGGGCAAGGGCTTGTCGCTCAGGGTTTCTATGCCCACGCCAATCCCCGTGGCGCCACTGCCACCATCCAGCGCCAGCAAACCCGGAAGTTCGCGGTTTTCCGTACCGCCGAACATGATGGTCACCGAGTCGCCAATGGTGGTGTCACAGTCCTCCAGGTGCAGCTGGAAGCGCTTACCCACTGAACGCGTGTTGAGGTAGAGGTACTTGCTGGTCAGGTCCCAGAGTTCCAGGGTTATGGCCTCATCACCAGGACGGATGGTGCAGGCCTCTTCCACCAGGTTGCCCTTGAAGCTCAGGTTGTCCGCCGCATGCCCCATGGGGATCAGGCCTAAACCGAGCAGCACTGCCAGCCAGGCCTTATGCACAATTTCATATCGCATCAACTCAGCTCCTACTGGTATTCGGCCAACAATGTGGCCACTGCCGTAAACCGCGCCGGGGTCAGAACCGCGCCAGGCTGTTGCACCGGCACCACCTCCAAGGTCGGCGGGGACGACAGGTTGATGTCCATTGGCGTATTGAGTGGAAATGGCAGGCTGTTCTGGAAAACCCGAATGCCCAGCGCCGGCACGCTGGTCTGCACAGCAGCGCCGTCAAACGTGGTGGCGGTGCCGTTGACGCTTAGCTTCAACTCCCACGGCAGCGTATCGGTGCCACAGTTAATGGCGTAGCCGACGCCTTTGCGGTATTTCACCCCATCGACGCGCTTGACCCCGACGTCGCCAAAATCGACTTCAATGGTGTTGCCGCCGTCAATGGTGCAGGGCGGAGGTTCATTCAGCGTGCCGCTGAACGTCAGGTTGGCCGACACACCACTGCACAGGCCGATGGAGCACAGGGCGAGCAAGGCCCGCTGTGGCCAAACCTTCATTGATCGTTCCTCATAGAGATAGCCGTTATCGGTCGCCGTCATTGGTAATCGACCACCAGGGTCGCGGTGGCATCGAACGCCCCGCCGGTCAGCTGGCTGCCCGCACGCTTGACTGGCACCGCCTGCACCACAGGGAAATTGGGATAGGTAAAATTCACCCGGGTATTGAGCGGCCAGTCAGCGCCATTCACGAACAGCTTGACCCCAAGGTCGGGCTTGCGAGTGGAGAGCACGCGGCTGTCAAACGCTGCACCGGTGCCGTTGAGTGCCAGGGTCAACGCATTGCTGTAGGGGGAATCGCAGGTGACGGTATACGGCACATCGCGACGATAATTGACCCCGTCCACCCGTGACGTCTGCAGGTCGTTGCCAAACGGTACATCCAACGTATTGCCGCTGTTAATCACACATGGCGGCGGTGCAATGATGACCGCGCGAATCGTCAAACTGGTCTGTGCCTGCACGCCTTGGCTGACAGCCAACAGCAGGCTGCCAGCGATCAGAATGGCCCACGGGCCGATTGAGTTAGCCATCGCTCTGCCCTTACTCATAGTTGAGCCTGAATTCCACCACGGCCCTGAAAGCCCCACTGCTCAACGGCGCGGAGGTGCGCGTAGGCCGAACATTCCAGGTCTGGGTATTGCGGCCCACGGGCAGAATCAACGGTTCGCCCTTTGAGCCCAGCTGTACATCCCGGCCAAGGGGATCAGTCAATTGCAGGCCCATCCCGGTGATGCCCTGGACTTTGACCAACCGTGGATCATCGGCGTCGGCCGGCGCGACAAACGCCACCGACAACACAGGTTGGTAAGCACTCCATGTCAGGTTGCCCGTGCGTTCGTTGCGCACGCGACCGGCGGTGCGCATACAGTCGGTAAAACGCAGTTGAAAAGCCTTGGCGGGCGCCTGATCACCAGGCCGTTGCAAATGGCTGGTCGACACCGCGTCCAGGTCCACCGTCTGGTGCAATGAGGTCATATCCAGACTGCAAGGCGACTCATTCATGGCCCCGAGGACATTCAACATTCCGCTCATCCCTTCGATATCTTCGTCATCGTCGGCGGCGTGCGCGCCCATCGCCAAGACCCATAACAGGCAGCCCAAGACCTTCACACTTTGCGACTTCATGATGTTCTCCAGCAGCATTACTCATTTCGGCGCTGAGGCCTGCGCGTTGACCTGGCACGTATTGCCATTGCAGGTGAACGCCAGGAGTGGACGGCCGCCGTAATCATTCACATAGGCCAGATAAGGTGACGTACCCAGTGCCTTGGCACTGGGGCCCAGGGTCAGCGCGTCCTTGGGGGGAACCATCACCGGTGCAAAGCCCGGCACGGTTTTACCGTCTTTGCTGGCACGTGCATCCACCAGGGTCACGTAGTACGGCGTCGGGTTATGGACCCGGTAGTGGTCGCCTTCGCGGGTCAGGGTCAGTTTCTGCTGCCAGGGGTTGGACAGGTCTTGCTGGCTCGGCGCAATCGCATCCGGGCGGTAGAACAACTTGATGCGGGTTTGCAGGGCAATTTGCAGGGTGTTGGATTTATCACTGCGCGGCGGGATTTCTCGCAAGTTGAAGTAATAGACCGTCTCGCGGTCCTGCGGCAACGACTTGGCGGCCGGCAGCGCCTGGACTTTCACCTGGCTTTGTTTGCCGGGTTCCAGGCGCTGGACCGGCGGCAGCACGATCAAGGGTGAGTTGATTTTTTTACCGGTTTCATCCTCGATCCAACCCTGGGCCAGGTACGGCAGCTGAGTATTGTTGTTGGTGATGTTCACGCTGGTGGCATCTTTGCCGCCATCGAAAATCACCCGGGTACGATCCAGGCCAACCGCGGCGCTGGCGCCCTGGCTCAAGCCTAGGGCCAGCAGCGCGAACGCTGGGAAGGTGAGGCGCATATCAAGCTTCATGAGGCTGTGTTCTCCGTGTCGGTAAGCTCCCCGGTCAGCGTGGCTGGCTCGGGCAGGGATGGGGCAGCGGCAACTCTCTGGCAGCGCAGCTGCAGGGCGTGCGTCAAGCCATCGACGGGCAGAACGGTGGGGAGCGTGAGGATGCATTGCTCGTTGCCGCCCCAACTGACGACCATCTGCTCGCCGGCCTGCAGGCCGCTGAGGTAGACATTGCCGCCGTCATTCACGATGCCGGTGTCCTGTTGCTTGAGGTTCTTCACCGTGGCGCCAAAGGGCGGCGAACTGCCATCCGGCAGGCGCAGAATCGCCATGGCTTTTTCACCGGCAATCACGCTCAGCGAGCGATAACCAATCGCCCCTTCGGTGAGCGTCAACTGCGTGACCGATTGAGTAGCTTCGACCGTGCTCGGCAAGCGCTCCAGGTCCACGCTGGCTGCCGTACGCTGATAGCTGCTGATATCGGAAATCACCGCTTTGCCGAAGGCATTGCTGCGGGTCGGCGAGCCGTAACCGCGCACCGGCACGTCGGGTACACCGCCGGTGTCGAGCATCAGGCGCGTGCCGCCGGTACTGGTGGTACGGTGCAAGGCCGCGCCATATTGCGTGACCGTGCCACCGCCACGCGCCGACACACCCAGGCTGCTGTAGCCGCCCTCTTGCGTGCTGGCGCTGACGTCGATATCGGCCTGGTCGCCCATATGGCTCAAGTAACCGCTGGCGGACGAATCGCTGGCACTGAGCTGATAGCTGTTGCGCTCATCGAGACGATCGCTGTAGCGCGTCGCAAAGTTGTTCCTGCCGGCGGTGCGGTTGGCGTCCATCGACAATGTGCCGGTGCGCCCCAGCGGCAGGCTGACCGTGACGGCCATGCCGTTGTCTTTGTAGTTGTATTCCTGGGTGCGGTACATGTTCAGGGACAGGCTCATGTTCTTGACCGTGCCCACGTTGAAGTAGCGCGACAGCGACAGGTTCCAGCGCTGGGTGTCGGGCCTATCCCAGTAGGTTTGCTTGTTGTAGCTGGCGTATACGGTGGCGCCCAGGTCACGAAACTGCTTGTTGACCGTGACCGTATACAGCGCCTTGCTGCCACCAATCGGCTTCCAGCCCTCACTCGGGTCACGGTAATCACCACGCCCGCCGAGTTCACCGTTCAGCCCGTAATACCGGGCATCCAGGTATTCACTCATGCTCAAGAAGTTTTTCTCGGAGAACCGGTAACCGGCGAAGGTCACCTGGCTGTCGTACTGCTCAAAGTTCTTGGAGTATTGAAGGCGGTAGGATTTACCCGAGAGCGTCTCGTTCCACACCTCGGCGTGAGACTGCGTCACATCCAGCGAGACCGCGCCGAACGCCAGCAAGTCGCGCCCCGCCCCCACGGACAACGCCCGATAGTTGTTATCGGTCATGCCGCCGCCAAATAACGACCAGCCATTGCTGATGCCCCAGGAAAACTCCCCGGTGCCGAAAAAGTCGCCGTCACCGCCATGCTGAAGGTTGGACGGGCGCCCGGATGCCAGCTTGTAACGTACTTGCCCCGGGCGGGTAAGGTAAGGAACCCCGGCCGTATCCATCTGGAAACTGTGGACCGAGCCGTCCTGTTCTTCCACCCGCACATCGAGCTTGCCCGTCACTGCATCCTGCAAGTCTTGAATACGAAAGGGCCCCGCCGCTACCAGGGTTTCGTAGAGCACGCGGCCCTGTTGGCTGATGATGACTTTGGCATTGGTCTTGGCCACCCCGACCACTTCCGGCGCATACCCACGCAGGTTGGGCGGTAACTGGCTTTCATCCGAGTTGAGCGCGGCACCGGTAAAGCGGAAGCTGTCGAACAGGTCCGAATACAGGTAGTTCTCGCCCACCACCAAACGTGCCTTCAGCGCAGGAATGGCGCGGTACGCGTAGTAGCGACTCCACTCCAGCTTTTGCGGCCCGGCCGCTTCCTGCCGGCCACGCTCGACGCGCCCCTGCCAATCGGCCCGCAACCGCCAGGCGCCGGCATTGGCGCCAACGGTGCCGTTGCCACTGAGGTTATTGCGGTTACCATCGCCGCGCTGGTAGTTGGACTGCGCCGTCAGACTGTAGTCAACCAACAACCCCGGCACCCCTTCGTCCCACCGCGAGGGCGGGTCCCAGTTGATGGCACTGTATTCGAGGTAGGCCTGGGGCAGATTGATACTCAGCGTGGACGTGGCGAGGTCGCCACTGACCTCGGTGCCCGGCAAGCTTTGAACATCAAGGCATTCGCCGCCCTTCCACCAGGCAAGTTTGTCGGCATCCGCCGCTTTTAGACCCAACTGTTCCACCAGGCTGCGAGATAAACACGCCTGACTGCCTTTGGGATCATTATCGGGGTGATAGAACGCCACCGATTGCTCGGTAATTGGCTGGCCGTTGATGTGCACGACCATCGAGTACGTGCCGGGCAAAATAAACCCGCTGCGCGCAAATTGAGACAAGTCAATGTTGGTGCGATCAATCAAGTCAAGAACGTCGGTATTAAACTCGATATCGCCGGCACCCATTGCAGTTCCCGCCAGAGACATCAGCCCGCCAAACAGACTCGGGCGCAGCGTGTTTTTGATCTTCGCTGTATTCAACATGAAAGCCTGTCCATCAATGTTCAAAAGTATTCCAACTTGAACCGCACTGCGGCACTGTGGGCGCCCACTACCAGTGGCAGTCCATTGCCAACCAGATAAAACCTGTAGTTAAGTGTCATATCGCCCTCCGACAGTGGCGTAGGCGACATTCGCTGCCCGGGAATACTCTCTTCGCCGGCCGCGTCCACAATGTGCAGGGCAACCCCCTGGGAGCCACCGAACACAGCAAAGGAAAGCCCAGCCCGGTCGGTCGGCCCATCAAACGTCACCCGCATGTGCTCCCAGTCAGGCAGGGTTGCCCCTGGGCGCGACGGGTCCGGACGTGTCAGTGAGCAGTTGACCAAACGCAACTGAAACGGGTGATCTTCTCCCCGCGTGTTGCGCAACAGCCGGCCAACTGGCTCCGACGGCATCTCGATGGTTTGATCGATACTGCTCAGCTCCAGCCCGCAGGCTGAGTCCACGACTTCTCCGCCCAACAGGACGACGCCTTCACCCTGCGAAGCGTCCTGGGCCAGAGCGTAAGGGCAGATCAACGTCGTCAATGAAGAGGCGATAGCCAAACGTAGGAATGTTTTCACCTGGATCTCCCGTCAGCGTCCCCCCGCCACACGTGGTGGCGGGGGGAAAAACTTACTGATAAGCCAAGGTAAAGTTGGTTACTGCGCTGAAATCGCCAGGAATGATCGGGTCCGTGGCGGCACCTTGCACATAAGCGCCGAACTCCAGGGTGTTGTTGCCGGTGGAGATGACTTGCGGTGTGGTAGGAACACCCAGCTCAACAGGTGCGCCACCGTGGGTCATCATGATGCCCACGCCGCCAGCGCCGCCGACCGTACCGATCGCACCTGGAACCACGCTCGACGGTGCGCCGGTGAAGGTCGTGGTCACGGTGTTATCGGTCAGGCCGGACAGGTCGCAGCCTTCCAGTTCAATCAGCACGCGGCGCGCTTCAGACTTGCCGCCCGATTCCAGTTGGTGTTTGGCAATCGCCCCCAGGCGAACGGTCTGATCCACAGAGTCAGGCTTGATGGAGCAAGCACCCGAATGCACCGACCCCAGAAACGTGACGGTCCCATCCGCTGCCTGCGCAACAGAGATCGAGCCGGCCAACAGACCGATAGACAACAGCGCAGCTTTCATTTTGGTATTCATCTACAGATTCCCACTTATTAACAAGTGTCATTAAAGAAGCCCGGCCACAGGTCGGTGCAGGGCTGATTAAACGAGCGGTTATAACCCGTGCTGTTAAGCCGATGATTCCTGAGTTTTTCCAACTTGTTGTATTGCAATCCAGGAATCAGCTCAACGCCGGGCAATTCTCCACTTCACACTTGAGCAAGTAAGCCGTCTGTTTCCGCAAACCAAGTAGCCGCAGTACGCCAAAGCGCGCAGGAAAAACATGGCTATTTGCCAAAACTTTAAAACTGGCTGAAGGAAAAGGACTACATGCAGATTAATGAGAACAATTCAAATCAGACCGTCTCTGTAAGATGGGGATTACGCGCATTAAAAAATAACCGTGTTTACGGACTTTGAGCAACTAATCAAACAAGCAGAGAAGTACCTGATTATTACCAAACAGCGAATGCGCAAAGGGGGAGCACGCTCCCCCTTTTGTATGGATAGGTGTGAGCTGTCGATTGACTAACGCACCGCCTCAAACAATCCGGTAGCGCCCATGCCACCGCCCACGCACATAGTGACGATGCCGTAGCGCAGGTTACGTCGCTGCAACTCACGCACCAGGTGCCCGACCTGCCGCGACCCGGTCATGCCGAACGGGTGGCCAATGGAGATCGAGCCACCGTTGACGTTGTATTTGCCATTGTCGATTTCCAGGCGATTGCGAGCATAGAGGCACTGCGAGGCAAACGCTTCGTTAAGCTCCCACAGGTCGATATCCGCCACCTGCAAACCCTTGGCCTTGAGCAATTTGGGTACCGAGAACACCGGTCCGATGCCCATCTCGTCCGGCTCGCAACCGGCCACGGTAAAGCCACGGAAAAACGCCTTGGGTTTGAGTCCCAATTGCAGGGCTTTTTCCAGGCTCATCACCAAGGTCATCGAAGCGCCATCGGACAACTGCGAAGAGTTGCCCGCCGTCACCGAACCGTCTTCGGCAAACACCGGCTTGAGGCCATTGAGGCTGGCCAGTGTGGTGTCCGGGCGGTTGCAGTCGTCACGGTCGACCACGCCATCGAGCACCTGCACCTCGCCGGTGTTTTTGTCTTCGACCTTGTACTTGACGGCCATCGGCACGATTTCATCGTTGAACAAGCCGTCGGCCTGGGCCTGGGCGGTACGTTGCTGGCTTTGCAGGGCGTACAGGTCCTGTTCTTCGCGGCTGACGTTATAGCGGCGCGCGACGATCTCGGCAGTCTGGCCCATGGGGAAGTAGATGCCCGGCACCTGCTCTTTGAGCAGCGGGTTGATCAGGTTATCGGTGTTGACACTTTTCATGGTCAGGCTGATGGACTCGACACCACCGGCAACGATGATATCGCTGCAACCCGAGGCAATCTGGTTGGCCGCAATCGCAATCGCCTGCAAGCCCGAGGAACAGAACCGGTTGAGGGTCATGCCCGCCGTCCCGGTGCCCAGTTGCGAGAGCACCGCCACGTTGCGCCCGATGTTGTAGCCCTGGGCACCTTCGTTGGAGCCGGCGCCGACGATGCAATCCTCGACCGTCGCCGGGTCGACGCCATTACGCGCCAGCAGCGCGTTGACGCAATGGGCCGCCATGTCATCCGGGCGCGTCTGGTTGAACTTGCCACGAAAGGACTTGGCCAGGCCGGTTCGCACGCTGTCGACGATCACTACTTCACGCATGGGCTACCTCGATCTTGTGGTTGGGAGATGGACCGAGCATAGAGGCCGGCCTGCCCAACCGCGACGATCATTCACCTGGCATATACAAAAGCATGACCGCCTGAACGAGGCTTCTGTGGCGAGCAGGCTTGCCCTGCGCTGGGCTGGGCTGCGAAGTGGCCCCAAAACCTGCCAATGAGGTCTGCCTGAGAGAACGCGCTGCCTGGGTCGGGGGCTGCTGCGCAGCCCAACGCAGGGCAAGCC
>NZ_VBVZ01000919.1 GCF_005863185.1 Pseudomonas edaphica | reverse complement strand
GTGCGGATCGTGCCGCCGGTGCTGGTGTCGCGCTTGGAAGCCATCTCTACCGCCTGATAGGCACTGGCTCCCATGTCCATTGCGGCGAACGCGTAGGGCGTACCGCTACCAATGGCGTAAGGGCGATCCAGCATTATCGGCGACCTCCACAGGCCAGTAGCATCATCCACTGCAACCAGCATCAACTGCTCACCATCCAACACGATGGCTGTAACGTCGATGTTGCCTTCAGGCTTTGCACCGAAGTAAGCATCAACCAGGCGCTGATAGTCCGAGACAGCGCCGGAGCAGAAGAACTTCACACCGTTGCGCTCAAGGCATTTTTCGTAATCGTCGTAGGTGATCACATCACCACGGGTTACCTGGGAGTCATAGGCGATCACGCCGTCTTTGTAGGCAATGGTCGTCATCTGACCCTCTCATGATTGCGCGCCACGATTTGGCGCATTCGAAAACGTGGCGCGGATTACGGTGCAAGCCGCAGCTGCTGGTCGAACAACTCCCGGATCTCGCCGAGTCTGCCCATCACCAGCGGCTCACCCTTCAAGTGGATAAGGTGGGCCAACTGGTGAACGATCCCCTCATCCGAAAGCACCTGGCTCGTCGGCAGCTCCTTGAACCAGCACACGAACACTGCAAAGTGCATCGCCGCCGGCAACACCTTCAGGAAGCGCTTGTCGGTCATCTGGACGAATCGGGCGTGCTCTTCGCGTAGGTCTTGGTAGCTGGCTGAGTAGCGCTTGCCGTCGAGGACGTACTCCATTCGGTCCGCCCTCAATAGATCGGCGCCGGCAGTACCGGGCGCCTTTGGTTTAATCGGTCAGGTAGGTGTTTCGAACAGATGGTTTCGCCGAGCCCAGGCATAGGCCACCACTCCAGCGTGAAGCACCACACCGAATGGGTTTACCCAGCTCCCCTGGATCGCGGTCACGAACGCGCCAAACGCGCCGATGGCCACCAGGTAGAAGGCGGAGCACAGCAGCGGCTGGTCGATTGGCCGAACCCGGCGCAAATAGTCACAGGCTGCCAGGGCGACAAGCACGCACAGAAGCGCGTCAGCCACGCTCAGCGCTGATACAAGAATGCCGTTCATGTCAGGCACCTCGCGCAGTCGGGAATGACCCCGCCGCAGCCTTGATTGCCGGGATGATGTTCATCGCTGTCAGCCCGAGCACGAATGCCACGCCACACAGAAGATCATCAGTCACCGCCATCTCAAGCTTGGGGGCGAGCCAGATCGTTACGGGCTGCGTCAGGTAAACCGAGAACAGGAAACCGGTGAGGACAGCTGAAGCCGCCTGCCACCGGGTCAAGTCCCTCAGAAAGCCAAGGGACAGGATCGAACCGATGAATGCAGCCATGACCACGCCGTATTTGACCAGCACTACGCTGGCGGCAGTGCTCGCGGGTTCTGCCATTGGTCTCTCCAAAAGAAATAATACAAAATTGTTGTATTACCACAAAATAGTGGTAAACTGGACTCATCCAAACAACGAGGCGAGGTGATGAAGTTCAGCGAGTTCAGACGATGGTTAAAGGCCCAAGGGGTAACCTTCGAAGCAGGCAAAGGAAGCCACTTCAAAGTAATCGCCCCAAACGGCAATAGGAGCACCTTCGCGGATCACTGTAGTAAGGAAATGCCAGAACCGACCCGCAAGGCGATCATTAAACAACTGG
>NZ_VBVZ01000918.1 GCF_005863185.1 Pseudomonas edaphica | reverse complement strand
ACCCGGCACCGAGCGCTTGATCATGTCCGGGAACACCCGCACCACGTCCTCGTTAAAGGCGAAGTCCGGCACCTGGGGCAGGGGCTGGGCGAATAGGCGATCGGGTTCTTTGCTCACGGTTGTTCCGGCGACGAGGGGGGAAAGGCCGGCATTTTAGCCAAGTTGGCCCTCATGTGCGCGGGTTGTCTGATGGAAAGCCGAAGCGGTAATACCCCACTGACCCAGCCAATAGGTGGTGATCAGCAAATACGGTGCCGCATCGAAGGCCAACACAAACCGGTTGATGCCGATCAGCGTGTCGGAAAACACAAACGACACCGCCCCCGCTGCCGCAAGCCATGCCGAGCGTTTGGGCACTTCACTGCCCAGCCGTGCGAGCGCACGCCAAAGCATGGCACTGATCACCAGGGCGTAAACCACCACTGGAATCAGCAAGTCGCCGAGGCCGTGGGAAATCAAAATACTCAGCAGGATTGCCCCCACACCCAGCGCCAATACCAATGGCAACATCGCCAGGCGGCGGCAATCGCTGAAATAGGCTTTCAGATACGCCAGGTGCGCAAACAGGAACGCGCCGAGGCCAAAGATAAACAGGTCGCCCGGCCAAGCGAGCAGCACATCACCGACCAGGGAAAAAATCAGCCCCAGGCTGATCCAGCGTCGATAGTCAGTGGGCGGCGCATCATGCAGCCAGCCCAGCAGTGCCAGCACCGGCAGTGGTTTGACCAGCAGGCACAACAAGGTGGCGTGGGTGGTCAGGCCGTAGATAAAGGTGCCGGCGCCCATCAGCGCAAGGATCAGCCATGGCATATCAGTTCACCGTAATGGCGCAGTCGAAGGTTTCGGCCGGTTCGGCTTCCGGCTCCCAGGGTTGCTGGGATGTCAGGCGCAAACGGCCCTGGCCGGCCGCGAAGGCCTGGAAGCGCCAGGTGGAGTGGCCACCACCGCCGATCACACCGGATTCCGCGCTGCTGTAGACCTCCGGGCTCAAGGCACGCAGCACACCGCCCGCGGAATCCTGGATGGCCCAGCGGTAGCCGGTGGTGGGGTTGCTCGGCAGGGTGAGGATCAGGTTTTGTCCGGTTTTAAGCTGCAGCGGGCAGGCGCTCTGGTTGTCCACAGTGACGTTTTGCTTGGGGGCACTGGCGCATCCGGCCAGCAGGGCAAGGCTCAAGGGGAGAAGCAGGCGGGCAGCGGTCATGGAGGCTCCGTTGTGTGGCGACGAAGGGCGAGCATAACCGAAGATGAGACAAGGTGTGACAAGCAGACAGTGACAGAAACCTTTGTGGCGAGGGAGCTTGCTCCCGCTGGCCGCGAAGCGGCCCCGGCTTTGTTGGGACTGCTGCGCAGTCCAGCGGGAGCAAGCTCCCTCGCCACAGGGTTGGAGTGAAATTTAGAAGAGCACCTTCGCCACATCCGCAAAGCGCTTGGCAAAGTGTACCGTCATGCCTTCCTTCAGGTACTCCGGCAACTCCTCAAAGCTCCCGCGATTCGGCTCCGGCAAGATCAGCTCGTGAATCTTCTGGCGGCGCGCCGCAATCACCTTCTCGCGCACGCCGCCAATCGGCAGCACATGCCCGGTCAACGTCAGCTCGCCGGTCATGGCCACGCCTTTTTTCGGCGGCTGGTTGCGCGCCAGCGACAGCAGCGCAATGGCCATGGTGACACCTGCGCTCGGGCCGTC
>NZ_VBVZ01000917.1 GCF_005863185.1 Pseudomonas edaphica | reverse complement strand
GTACTCACTGTGGGACAGCCTCAAGCAACTGTTTGAGTGGCTTGCACACCCGTTGGATAACGCTGAAAAGCTGCTGAGTTATCTGTCCCAGGCCGAGTTTGAACAGCTGCTGAATGCCAGCGCCGAGGCGCTTGAAAAAGGCCTGTTGGTGCTCAGCGATGAGCCGCTGCTGTTTATCTACCTGTCGGCCATGGTCAGTTGGATGCGGTTGTTGCCGCCTGCATACATGAACGAGTTGCTGGGTGAGATCAGCGCCGACGTGCTGATTAACCTGGTGCTGGCCCTGGCCACGGGCGGCATGGGGATTGCGATACGCATGAGCGCCCAGGTGCTGGGCGGCATCAAGTCTCGGCGTGCGCGCCGGTGGTTGGAGCAACTGGCCGGGCAATTTGGTAAATCTCGCTTGGGTGAGCATGTCGAGGCGGCCAAGCCGATCTTGCTGGGCAGTGCCCCGACGCCGATCAAGACCGTGCCGGTTGCGCCGCTGAAGGCTGGGGACCAGTTGGTTGCCAACCCGGTGCCGGCGGTGCGCAGCAAGACGCAGCAGACCGCGTTGGTGCGCCAGGAACCTGTGGATGATGTGCCGGCTTCGGGCAAGAACCTCAATGGCGATGCGGCGGCCCCTGCGGACAAAACCGTCACCCACGGTTGCCCCGTTTCGATGGTCACCGGCGAGGAATTGCTGACCCTCACCGATGGCACGTTGGACGGGATTTTGCCGTTTGAGTGGACGCGGCTGTATCGCACCAGTGCGGTGGAAGTCGATTGCGGGTTGGGGTTTGGCTGGAGTCATTCGCTGGCGCAGCGGTTGGTGGTTTCGGGTGATTCGGTGGTGTGGACGGATCATGAGAACCGCCGTACTGAGTTTGTGCTGCCTACCGCTAATCGACCGGCGATTACCAATAGCTTGGCTGAAGCGGCGATCTATTTGGGTGAATTGCCCGATGAACTGGTGCTGGCCCAGGCGTCGCTGTTCTACCACTTTCAAGAGGGTGTGCTGACCGCCATCAGCGATGCGTATGACAACCGGTTGCGGGTTTTCCGCGATCGTTTGGGGCGGGTTGAGCGGCTGGACAATGGTGTAGGTCGCTCGCTGTTTCTGCGTTATGAATTTGGCCGCATTGTGGCGGTGGACTATCAGGTTCATCGGGCCAAAGGGCATGAGCCGTTTGAATGGGTCACCGAGCAGAAGGTTGTTTCCTACGCCTATGACGACCTTGGCCGACTGGTTTCTGCAACCAATGCTGTAGGCGAAAGCGAGGTTTATCGGTACGACGAGCAGCACGTCATTCTTGAGCGTGGGTTGGCCGGTGGGGCGAGTTTCTTTTGGGAGTGGGATGGGGCTGGTAAGGCTTCGCGGTGTGTTCGGCACTGGGCCAGCTTTTCGCAGATGGATACGCGGTATGCCTGGGGCGATGACGGCCGTGTCACGGTGCATAACGCTGATGGCAGCCGGGAAGTGTATGTCCACGATGACCGCGCACGTCTGGTGCAGCGCATTGATCCGGACGGCGCTGAACACTTCAAATCCTATGACGGCAAGGGCCGGCTGACCGTAGAGCAGGATCCGCTTGGGGCGGTGACGGCGTATCAGTACGACGAAGCCGGACGCTTGGTGGCGTTGTTTCCGGGTGACGATGAGCCGACGTCCTACGAGCATGACAACGGGTTCGTACGGATCGAAA
>NZ_VBVZ01000916.1 GCF_005863185.1 Pseudomonas edaphica | reverse complement strand
TGTGTATAAGAGACAGGCCATCACCACCATGGGCTTCTTCAAAGAAGTAATCCTTCCAGCTCGCCGCCTTGTTCTTCAGCACGCCCAATTCCTGCAGCTTTTGGGCATAGATAAACGTACGCTGCGGCACGATGGTGAAGTCGATTTCCGGGTCCTGGACGATTTTCTCCACCAGGTCCAGCGGCAGCTTGGATTCCTCTACGCGAATATACGTCTTGGCGGCCGCAGGTTTATCGGCCTTGATGATCTTCTCGGCCTCCGCCAGCGCGTCATAAAACGCCTTGTAGGTCTTGGGGTTGTCATCGTGAAATTTCTGCGTGGTGTAGAGCACGTTGAACGACGCCTGCCCGCCAAGAATGTCGTAGGAACTGAGCACCTTGTGCACGTTAGGGTTCAACAACTCCTGATACTGAAACGGCGGGCTGGAGAAGTGTGAATTGATCTCCGAACCACCGGCAATCAACGCCGCCGTGGCATCCGGGTGGGCCAGGCTGATGGAGATGTCGTCGAACTTCTTGAAATTGGCATCGCCGAACAGCTTGGCCGTCTCTATCTGCAAGGTGCGCGACTGGAAACCCACGCCGGCGGCCGGCACAGCGATGCGGTCTTTCTCGGTGAAGTCCTGCAGGGTCTTCACGTTGGGGTTATTGGTCAGCAGGTAATTGGGCATCGAACCCAGGGAGGCGATGGCCTTGACGTTCTGCTTGCCCTTGGTGCGGTCCCACAGGGTGAGCATCGGCGGCACACCCGCCGAGACCACATCCAGGGCGCCGGCCAGCAGCGATTCATTCATGGCGGTGGCGCCGGAAATGCTGTTCCATTCCACCTTGATATCCAGGCCCTGCTCCTTGCCATGTTTTTCGATCAGGTGCTGGTCGCGCACCACGTCGAGGATCAGGTAACCGATACCGAATTGCTGGGCAATGCTGATCTTGCCTTCGGCCTGGGCGCCGGGGCTGAGCAAGGCGCTCGCGGCCGCCAGGGACGCGGCCAACAGGGTCAGGGAGGAACGCTTGAAAGTCATGGGAATCTGCCGCGTTTTCGAGAAGGTGATAGAGCCTAGCGACGAATTTTAAGACTGGAAAAGAATATCGGGATCTATTGTTATGCTAATCATCCCCAAAATGCCGTGTGGCTGTTATTGTGCCGCGCTTTGAAATACACCTGCCAACCTGCGAGGAAATGGACGTTGAACACTGACGATAAAATGACTGGGGATCTGTTCGAGGTCGATAAGCGCCTGTCACTCAAGCCCGTGGTGGACTTCAACGCTTACCTGCGCAGCGCATTCGGCGATGGCCCATGCACCTGCGTGCGCTGCAGCGCCGCCAACGGTGACGAAACCGACTACGCGTTCCAACACACCTTCAACTTCGACGGCAAACCCACGCACCGCCGCTTTGCCTCTACGGCGGGCAGCGATGTGTTGATGGTGTTGAAGAAAGCGTGGCTGTCCTACACCAAGGCCGAGCTGCCGCTCAGTGGCGTATTGGTGCTGGAGACGGTGAAGGAGTTTGTCGAGCCGCAACTTCACAAGCGCTTGGCGCCGCTGTTTTTGGCCAGTGAGCTGGTCAAGGATGTGGATGGGCAGTTGCAGGTTCAGCCGCAGGCCGCCTAACCTAGTGTTTACCTGCCCTTGTGGCGAGGGAGCTTGCTCCCGCTGGGCTGCGCAGCGGCCCCAAAAA
>NZ_VBVZ01000915.1 GCF_005863185.1 Pseudomonas edaphica | reverse complement strand
TTTGAAAATCGTTTAAAGTTTCTGAGTTCAATTATCTTCAATTTTGCTTGCATTCCCTGCGGTGCTGCACGCCTGATTTACCGAATTGCTGAAGCATGCGATTCGGGGCCTACTCAAATTTTGAGCCAATAGCTCATGATAGCAATTTGCCTCAAAAATTTAAATGACCGCGAGCTAAATTCAGCTCGAATCTAGGGCAGCTTTTCTGATGTAGGCTCGCCAAGGACACTCATAGGCCAAACCAGAATTCGATCGCAATTCATTCGAGACCGCCTACCCCAGTTCCTATGTCTCCAAGGATGCTGCTTTTTGCCAGTGGCCTCTATAGTCGACTCATGCTGGCCAAAACGAAGGATTCCCAGCATCAGCTTAGTTATCGCACCACTTAGAAACTAGAGCCTGCGGGGTCACCTAAATTCGCATTGATGTCCGAAGCGAAGCTGATGTATTTACTGACCGGGTCACTCTCACGGCTCTAAGCGGCTAACGATTTGCCCCAGTACCACCGCACAGCCCCTGATACAGCTTCTATTCAGCAACTAGAAATAGCTCCTTGACCGCTTTGCGAAGGGAGCCAGGGATGGCGTTAGGGCGCCTACCGGCCTGAAGCCACCTTGGGTGCAGACTAGCCTGAGCGGCCATTTTCGCCGCTTTTATCTGAAGCTTTACTAAAACCGAGCCGTCGCATAACTAAGAAAGTAATGCGACAGCCAGTCTATAGTTGGTATGTGGCAATTCAATCTCATGATTTAGAAGTTACGCGACGACATGACAACAGGTAAGCAAATCAAGCGTCGTTTCGATAAAAGAGGTAATCTATTTCATCATTAGATAAATCGGCAAAACGAGGCCTGGCCTTCACAGGTGGATCATAGGGTGAAGGTGAGTCAGCATCTACTTCATTGAAGTGCTCAAAAAATTTCTGCTCCAGATCGATCGAGTCATAAACAGATCTAGCCACATGGGAGACATCTACAGCGCCATACTCTTCGGCCAACTCACAGATCAGCCCCTTAAGTCTCGCCCTAGCACTTGACTCGGTATTAATGTCGGAGAACACTCGATCCTCAGGAAAGTTATCTCCGAACTCCTCTATCATCTGATAGGAAACAACTTCATCATAGAGGTTACCCAGATAGCTGTACCCGTGCCGAATCATGTGAGCTACGACTCCTCCAAGAGCAATCATTTCTCTATCCGAAGGGTGATTTTCGAAAGCAACTGACAAAAACCGTTGTATGCGAGACAAGTCCTCGCCAGCAATATCCTTGTCAAGAGCCCAGAGAATTATCTGGGCGGAGTACATATAGCCCATTCCACAGTCAGCGCTTAGAATTTTTTCAACTGCCCGAATAAGAGAACTGTCGGAAACACACAGGGGGCGGACGTATTGAGCCCTTATCATGCACAAATTTGCCAAGTACTCGCCTGACACCCCGAAAAACTCTTGCTCCCCTAAACGCCTAAAAGTGAAATCAATAAATTCGCCTGCGTAACGGCTTGAAATAAACCCGTTCTTAACCAACTCGGAAATAGTGGTTAGAGACTGCATAGTTAGCAAGCTGCTAAAGCATGCACGTAAAGCTGGTGCGTTCTTACAGTACCTCGCTAATATATAGTCGCCCAATGAAGGATTAAATAGTTTCAGGTAAGGTATAGAGCTACTCAGGATCATGCGAGTCAGTAT
>NZ_VBVZ01000914.1 GCF_005863185.1 Pseudomonas edaphica | reverse complement strand
TTGACAGTACCACCGTTGCACCACAGCAAGGCGTCGGCCTTGATCTTCTTGCCGGACTTGAGGTGCAAAATCACCCCGTTATCCAGGCCTTCGACCCGCTCGTACTCTTCGTTGTGGCGCACGGTGATGTTGTTGTTGCTGAAGTGGTAGCTCAACGCCTGGGAGATTTCCGAGTCGAGGAAGCTCAGCAACTGGTCACGGTTGTCGACCAGCTCCACCAACACACCCAGGCCACTGAAGATCGAGGCGTATTCACAGCCGATAACGCCGGCGCCATAGATGATCAGTTTGCGCGGGGTGTGGCCCAGGCTCAGGATGGTGTCGCTATCGTAGATACGCGGGTGGTGGAAATCGATATCGGCTGGGCGATACGGGCGCGAACCGGTGGCGATGATGATGTGCTTGGCCACCAGCTTCTCGACCACGCCATTGGCGCAGACCACTTCGACGGTTTGCTCGTCGGCGAAACTGCCGGTGCCAAAAAACAGGTCGACGCGGTTACGGGCGTAGTAACCCGTGCGAGACGCAACTTGCTTGGAGATGACTTTCTCGGCGCTTTTAAGCACGTCCGGGAACGAGAACCAGCGCGGCTCACCAATGGCCCGGAACATCGGGTTGGTGTTGAACTGCATGATCTGGCGCACCGAGTGACGCAAGGCCTTGGACGGGATGGTACCCAGGTGGGTGCAGTTACCGCCGACCTGGCGACGGCTATCGACCATCGCCACCTTGCGCCCCGCTTTGGCGGCGTTCATTGCCGCACCTTCTCCAGCCGGGCCGGAACCCAGTACCACCACGTCGTAGTTGTAGACAGCCATGCGTACTCCTCAGAACAGGCCAGGCGTACGGTTGGACGCCTGGCTAAATCATGCCGCGGCCAGCGGGCATGAAGGAAATTTTTGGCTCAAGTGTGTGAGCCGGGGCACAGTCTATATAAGGCTCAACGCCGCGCACATTAACCCTTGGTCGCGTCGTAGGCCAGTCTTGCCTTTACTACAGGAACTGCAAACTGGCATTACACTGCTGACACGCACCTTCGCAGGCGGGGCCATTATGCGGCATGTGGTTTTCTGTTTAATGATGATTTTTTCGCTGACAGCGCACGCCAGTGAAGCGAGTCGGCTTAAGCAAGCCGGTTTTGCTGCGCAAACGCATGAGCTGGCGCTGAAAAACCAGGCGGTGCTGGTGTATCTCTGGGCGGATGTGTATGCGGCCGCGCTGTACGCTCCAGCTGATATCAGCGCCAAACAGGCCTGGGACCAGCAAAAGGCTGTGCGCCTGGCGCTGTATTACTTTCGCGACATCGACCGCAATGATGTGATCAAGGCCGCTACGGCTACCCTTGAACGTCAGCAATCCGCTGCAACCCTCGCCCGCCTGAAGCCCGAGCTGGACCAACTGCACGCCAGTTTCCGCAACATTCGCAGCGGTGACCGTTACGCCCTGGATTTTCGTCCTGGGCGTGGGCTGAGCCTGGAGATCAATGAGCAAGTGGTGTTCAGCAGTCGCGATGATGAATTGGCGAAAGCCTACCTCGGTATCTGGCTCGCGCCGAAAGGCCTGTCGGACAGCCTGCGCAACGCCCTCCTGAACTAACCAACGCCCCCAAAAACACCAAAGAACCCTGTGGGAGCTGGCTTGCCTGCGATAGCGGTGGGTCAGCCATTCATTTGCGGACTGACACACCGCTATCG
>NZ_VBVZ01000913.1 GCF_005863185.1 Pseudomonas edaphica | reverse complement strand
GATATTTTCGGCGACGTGTTCAGCGACTTCTTTGGTGGCGGCCGTGGCGGTCAGCGCGGCGGTGCCCAGCGTGGCAGCGACTTGCGTTACACGCTGGAGCTGAACCTGGAAGAGGCTGTGCGCGGTACCACGGTCAATATCCGTGTACCGACACTGGTCAATTGCAAGCCGTGCGACGGTTCGGGGGCCAAGAAGGGGTCCTCGCCGATTACCTGTCCGACCTGTGGCGGTATTGGCCAGGTGCGCATGCAGCAGGGCTTCTTCTCGGTGCAGCAGACCTGCCCGCGCTGCCATGGCCAGGGCAAGATCATTTCCGATCCGTGCGACTCCTGCCACGGCGAAGGTCGTGTCGAAGAGTACAAGACCCTTTCGGTGAAAGTGCCGGCGGGTGTTGATACCGGTGACCGTATTCGCCTGTCTGGCGAAGGCGAGGCGGGCACTCAAGGTGGCCCGACGGGCGACCTGTACGTGGTGATCAATGTGCGTGAGCACTCGATCTTCCAGCGTGATGGCAAACACCTGTTCTGCGAGGTGCCGATCAGCTTTGTCGACGCGGCATTGGGCGGCGAGCTGGAAATTCCGACCCTTGATGGTCGGGTCAAGCTCAAGATCCCGGAAGGCACCCAGACCGGCAAGCAGTTCCGTATCCGTGGCAAAGGCGTTGCGCCGGTGCGCGGTGGCGGTGCTGGCGACTTGATGTGCCGTGTGGCGGTGGAAACGCCCGTCAACCTCGGCCGTCGTCAGCGCGAACTGCTTGAAGAGTTCCGCAGCTCGTTGGAAGGCGATGACTCCCATTCGCCGAAAACCACCGGCTTCTTCGATGGCGTTAAGCGCTTCTTCGGCGACTTGTAAGGACGTGAATATGCGACGTATAGCCGTAATGGGCGCTGCTGGGCGCATGGGCAAGACCTTGGTCGAGGCGGTGCAGCAGCGCTCGCCGGCCTCCGGGCTGACGGCGGCGATTGTTCGCCCTGGCAGCACGCTGATCGGTGCGGACGCCGGTGAGCTGGCTTCGCTGGGTCGCATCGGCGTTTCGTTGTCGGGCAACCTGGAGCAGGTGGCTGACGAGTTTGATGTGCTGATCGACTTCACCTTGCCGGAAGTGATGCTGAAAAACCTGGCGTTCTGCCGCAAGGCTGGCAAGGCCATGGTCATCGGCACCACAGGCTTGAATGCCGAGCAGAAGCAGTTGCTGGTGGAGGCGGGCAAGGATATTCCGATCGTCTTCGCCGCCAATTTCAGCGTCGGCGTGAACTTGTCGCTCAAGTTGCTGGACCTGGCCGCGCGCGTGTTGGGTGATGAGGCGGATATCGAGATCATCGAGACCCACCATCGCCACAAGATCGATGCGCCGTCGGGTACTGCGCTGCGCATGGGTGAGGCGATTGCCGATGCCCTGGGGCGCGACCTGTCTAAAGTCGCTGTTTACGGGCGTGAAGGCCATACCGGTGCGCGTGCCCATGACACCATCGGCTTTGCCACTGTGCGCGGTGGTGATGTGGTGGGTGATCACACCGTTCTGTTTGCCAGTGAAGGCGAGCGCCTGGAGATCACACACAAAGCCTCCAGCCGCATGACATTTGCCAAGGGCGCGGTGCGTGCGGCGCTCTGGCTGGAAGGTCGTGAGCCTGGTCTGTATGACATGCGCGACGTGCTGGATCTGCACTAAGAGTAGCCAAAACCGGGCCTCAAGCTTATGCTT
>NZ_VBVZ01000912.1 GCF_005863185.1 Pseudomonas edaphica | reverse complement strand
TCACCATGCAGTTCGGCGCCAAGCCGCTCTTCGAGAACGTCTCGGTCAAATTCGGCGCCGGCAACCGTTATGGTTTGATCGGTGCCAACGGTTGCGGCAAGTCGACCTTCATGAAAATCCTCGGCGGCGACCTCGAGCCGTCCGGCGGCCAGGTCATGCTGGAGCCAAACGTGCGCCTGGGTAAACTGCGCCAGGACCAGTTCGCCTACGAAGAATTCACCGTACTCGACACCGTGATCATGGGCCACGAAGAGCTGTGGCGGGTCAAGGCTGAGCGTGACCGCATCTACTCGCTGCCGGAAATGAGCGAAGAAGACGGCATGGCCGTTGCCGAGCTCGAAACCGAATTCGCCGAAATGGACGGCTACACCGCCGAATCCCGCGCCGGTGAACTGCTGCTGGGCCTGGGTATTCCGCTGGAGCAGCACTTTGGCCCGATGAGCGAAGTCTCGCCAGGCTGGAAACTGCGCGTATTGCTGGCCCAGGCGCTGTTCTCCGACCCTGAAGTGCTGTTGCTCGACGAACCGACCAACCACTTGGACATCAACACCATCCGCTGGCTGGAAAACATCCTGACCCAGCGTTCCAGCCTGATGATCATCATCTCTCACGACCGTCACTTCCTGAACAGCGTGTGCACCCACATGGCTGACCTGGACTACGGCGAGCTGCGCCTGTTCCCGGGCAACTACGACGAGTACATGACCGTGGCGACCCAGTCCCGCGAGCAGCTGCTGTCGGACAACGCCAAGAAGAAGGCGCAGATCTCCGAACTGCAATCCTTCGTCAGCCGCTTCTCGGCCAACGCCTCGAAAGCCAAGCAAGCCACGTCCCGCGCCAAGGCGATCGACAAGATCCAGCTGGCCGAGGTCAAGCCGTCGAGCCGTGTGAGCCCGTTCATCCGTTTCGAGCAGAACAAGAAGCTGCACCGCCAGGCTGTGATGGTCGAAAAAATGGCCAAGGGCTTCGACGGCAAGCCTCTGTTCAAGGACTTCAGCTTCCAGGTTGAAGCCGGCGAGCGCGTGGCGATCATCGGCCCGAACGGTATCGGCAAGACCACCCTGCTGCGCACCCTGGTCAACGAACTGACCCCGGACGCCGGCAGCATCAAGTGGACCGACGCCGCGGAGCTGGGCTACTACGCTCAGGACCACGCCCATGACTTCGAAGACGACGTCACCCTGTTCGACTGGATGGGCCAGTGGACCCAAGGCGAGCAGATGATCCGTGGCACCCTGGGCCGCATGCTGTTCTCCAACGACGAGATCCAGAAGTCGGTGAAGGTGATTTCCGGTGGTGAGCAGGGCCGCATGCTGTTCGGCAAGCTGATCCTGCAAAAGCCGAACGTGCTGATCATGGACGAACCCACCAACCACTTGGACATGGAATCCATTGAAGCGCTGAACCTGGCGCTGGAAAACTACCCGGGCACGCTGATCTTCGTCAGCCACGACCGTGAGTTCGTATCGTCCCTGGCCACCCGCATCATCGAGTTGAGCGCCACCGGCGTGATCGACTTCAGCGGCACCTATGACGACTACCTGCGCAGCCAAGGCGTGGTGTTCTAAGCACCCGCGGCTAGCCGGCTTGTTGTGGCGAGCAGGCTTGCCCTGCGCTGGGCTGCGAAGCAGCCCCAATAAAAAACACCGCGTTCTGCCAGGCAAAACGCGGTGTTTGGTTTTAGGGCCGCTGCGCAGCCCAGCGCAGGGC
>NZ_VBVZ01000911.1 GCF_005863185.1 Pseudomonas edaphica | reverse complement strand
GCCAGGCACCGGAAAACGCGCACTTCACGCATTTGGAAGATGTGCATTTCACCTATCGCAAGATCATCTGGACGCACGAAGTGGCGGGTACTTCCGGCTCGGACGACTGGCGTAGCCCGGTCGCCGGCTAACCCTGGGTGACGCAGAAACGCCGGCCATGGACGGCAGCGTTTCTGCACGCTTGCTACACCATTGACAGTGGATGCTTGCGCTTGGGTGCACCGAACACGCGGTCGATCGCATCCAGATCGTGCTCATCCAGCACCAGTTTCGCGGCACTTGCGTTCAGCCGCACATGCTCGGGGCTCACCGCCTTGGGAATGGCAATCACACCCTCCTGACGCAGTACCCAGGCCAGGGCGATCTGTGCGGGTGTGGCCTCATGTCGGTGGGCAATTTGCTTGAGCGTCGGGCTGGACAGCAGTTCGCCGCCCTGGGCGATTGGGCAGTACGCCATCAGTGGTAAATGGTGCTGTTGCCACCATGGCAACAGGTCGAACTCGATACCCCGCTCTTCGATGTTGTAGAGCACCTGGTTGGTGGCACACGCGGGGGATGCAAGTTCCTGCAGGTCGGCGATGTCGAAGTTGGAAACACCCCAACGACCGATCTTGCCTGCCTCGCGCAGACGTTCGAACGCTTCGACGGATTCTTCGAGCGGGTACTGGCCGCGCCAGTGCAACAGGTACAGGTCGATATAATCAGTGCCCAGCCGCTGAAGGCTGGCGTCACAGGCACGCGGCACGCCCTTGTGGCTGGCATTGTGAGGGTAGATTTTACTGACCAGGAACACCTGGTCGCGCTTGCCACGAATGGCCTCGCCTACCACCTTTTCGGCGCCACCTTCGCCGTACATTTCAGCGGTGTCGATCAGGCTCATGCCCTCGTCGATACCCAATTGCAACGCGGCGACTTCAGCTTTGCGCAGGTCCGGGTTTTCACCCATACGCCAGGTACCTTGGCCGATGACAGGCACGGGAATACCGGCCAGATCAATGGTGCGCATAACAACCTCCTGATGAGTTGGCGAATTAACAGTGTGGCACTGACCGGACAAAAGGGTTCAATCGAAGTATGGTTAGCCTTTACCCAATCACCAGGCAGGACCTGTAATGCTGTTTGTTGTCATGCTCGGGGGCAAGCACCCAAGGGCCAAAATCGAAGTTCACGATGTGGTGTTCGCAGTGGCGGACACGCTGCAAGCCACCTACCCGCAATTGCGAGACGGCTGGTTCGGCAGCCCCAAGGGCATGCATATCGACGCCTGGATGGCCGTCGATGGCGTAGACGGCTGGAAAGTCGAACTCAGCCAAATGGCGCCGCCTGCAGGTGCCCATCACCTGTACTTCATCAACCTGGGTGGTTATGAAGCCAAGGTGTTCGGCGAGGCCCACCATTACTTACTGGTGGTGGCTCGCGACAAACAGGAAGCCAAGCGCAAAGGCCAGCAGCAGCTATTGCAGCACTGGTCGCAGGCCCATACCGATGGCGTGATGGATATTGACGACTGCCTGCCTATCGATCTGGTGGACGGTCGCTATGTTCACCTGGTGCCAGGCGCGCACCAGCCGATCATCCAACAGAACGACTACATCACCCTGCCCTGAGCCTTTATGTACAGGGCGCCAAGGTTTTGCCAAACAAACGATTGCCATGGGTTTCCCCTTGGAAGGTATAGGTCGGCGACCCCAGCACCGCGTAACCCCGTCGGGG
>NZ_VBVZ01000910.1 GCF_005863185.1 Pseudomonas edaphica | reverse complement strand
CTCCCACAGTGACCGCGCCAGACCTTGAGAAAGTAAAAAGCCCGCCACCGAATGATCGGTGGCGGGCTTTTTTGTGGCGGCGAGGTTTAGATCGCGCCGCGCTGGCGCAACAGCTCCAGCACTTGCTTGACGCTGTCTTCCAGCGACGTGGCCTGGGTGTCGATCACCAAGTCGGCATTCAACGGCACGTCGTACGGGAAGGACTCGCCTGGGATGTTGTCCCCGCCCGCCGCGTACAGGCCTTGCGGATCACGCTCGGCGCACACCAGCGGCGAGGCCTGCACGTAGACGGTGAGCAAGCGGTCGCTGCCGATTAACGCCTTGGCCTGTTCACGGCCTTCGGCATCCGGGGCAACAAACGCGGCCAGGGTCAGCAGGCCGGCTTCGTTGAACTGACGCGCCACGTGAGCAGCACGGCGCCAGTTTTCGGTACGCCCGACGCGGTCCTGCGGCAAGCCCTTGTTCAAGTCGCGGCGCAGGTTCTGGCCATCCAGTACGAATACCGCACGGCCCATGTCAAACAGCTTGCGCTCAACCGCGTAGGCCAAGGTGCTTTTGCCGGCGCCGGACAGGCCGCTGAACAACACGGTAGCCGGTTGCTGGCCGAAGCGTTGGGCGCGCTCTTCGGTGGCTACATGAGCAAGGCGGCCGTGTTGCGCAGCGCCACCATGGCCCACCGGCGGCGCAATAATCATGCCCGCAGCCACAGTACCGTTGGTCAAACGGTCGATGACGATAAACGCACCAGTGGTGCGGTTGCTGTCATAGCCATCCAACGCAATGGCGGCGTCGAGGCTGACCTTGACCCGGCCAATCTCGTTCAGTTGCAGCGAACTTGCCGGGCCTTCGGCCAGGGTGTTCACGTCCACGCGGTGCACGATGCTGGTGATCGAACCCGGCACGTAGCTGGTAGCGCGCTTGATGTCATATTTCTTGCCCGGCAGCATCGGCTCTTCGGCCATCCAGACCAGCATGGCGTCGAAAGCGTCGGTGACTTGCGGCACGTTGTCGGCATGCACCAACAGGTCGCCACGGGAGATGTCGATCTCGTCTTCCATGGTCAGGGTCACGGCCTGGCCTGGGCCTGCGTGCTCCAGCTCACCCTCGAAGGTGACGATGGATTTGACGCGGCTGCTCTTGCCCGACGGCAGCACCACGACTTCATCGCCCTTGTGCACGATGCCGCTGGCGAGGGTGCCGGCGAAACCACGGAAGTTCAGGTTCGGACGGTTGACGTACTGCACCGGGAAACGCAGGTCGGTGTAGTTGCGGTCGTTGGCGATCTCGACGGTTTCGAGGATCTCCATCAGCGACTGGCCGGTGTACCAGGGCGAACGCTCGCTCTTGTTCACCACGTTGTCGCCCTTGAGCGCCGACATCGGTACGAACGCCATGGTGCTCGGCTTGAACGCAATGCCCTCGGCAAACTTCAGGTAATCGGCCTTGATCGACTCGAACACGCTTTGGTCAAAGCCATTGATGTCCATCTTGTTGACGGCAATCACGATGTGCTTGATGCCCAGTAACGAGGCGATATAGCTGTGGCGGCGGGTCTGGGTCTGCACGCCGTAGCGGGCGTCGATCAGAATGATCGCCAGGTCACAGGTGGACGCACCGGTGGCCATGTTGCGGGTGTACTGCTCATGGCCGGGGGTATCGGCGATGATGAATTTGCGCTTGGCGGTGGAGAAGTAGCGGTAGGCAACATCAATGG